>JAILGH010000063.1 GCA_024697025.1 Pseudobutyrivibrio sp. | reverse complement strand
AGAGGTTACTTCACGTCCAGCTAAGAAGCAGGAAAGACCAGAGCGTCAAGAGAGAAGCAACCGTCCAGAGCGTTCTGAGCGTCCAGAAAGAAATGAAAAGCGCGGAGAGAGACCTGAAAGAGGTGAGCGCCCATCAAGAGGCGGTCAAGGACAGTCACGTCCAGATAAGCGTCAGGATAGAAATTCCCGTCCATCACAGCCAGCGGCAGACATTGCTCCAGCTAACAACTCTAAGGGCGGACGTCGCGATGACAAGAAAAAGAAAAACAATAACGATAGAGACAACAATTTAGGTGGCAAGAAGCAGGAAAGATACATCAATCTTGAGAAGAACGGTGGCAAGAAGAAAAAGAACAACGCACCAAAGGCTCCTGAAAGAGACATGAACGAAGTTCTTACTATTACAATTCCTGATAGAATCACTATCAAGGATCTTGCTGACAAGATGAAGGTTCAGGCTTCTGCAGTTGTTAAGACTCTTTTCATGAAGGGTACAATGGTTACTGTTAATCAGGAGGTTGATTTTGAGCAGGCTGAGGAAATCGCGCTTGAGTTCAACTGTATCTGTGAAGAAGAGGAAAAGGTTGATGTTATTGCAGAGCTTCTTAAGGAAGAGGAAGAAGATACATCAAACTTCCCATCACGCCCACCTGTTGTCTGCGTAATGGGTCACGTAGATCATGGTAAGACATCACTTCTTGATGCAATCCGTGACACTAAGGTTACAGATAGAGAGGCCGGTGGTATTACACAGCACATCGGTGCATATACAGTTTCAATCAACAATCAGGATATTACATTCCTTGATACACCAGGTCATGAGGCCTTTACTGCAATGCGTATGCGTGGAGCTAACTCTACAGATATCGCAATCCTTGTAGTAGCTGCTGATGACGGTGTTATGCCTCAGACAGTAGAGGCTATTAACCATGCTAAGGCTGCAGGTATCGAAATTATCGTTGCAATCAACAAGATTGATAAGCCAAATGCAAACGTTGACAGAGTTAAGCAGGAGCTTTCAGAGTACGAGCTTATTCCAGAGGATTGGGGCGGAAGCACAATCTTTGTTCCAGTTTCAGCTCACACAAAAGAAGGTATCGACAACCTTCTTGAGATGATTCTTCTTACTGCTGAGGTACTTGAGCTTAAGGCTAATCCAAACCGTAAAGCTCGTGGTCTTGTTATCGAAGCACAGCTTGATAAGGGACGTGGTGCTGTTGCAACTATCCTTGTTCAGAAGGGTACACTTCACGTAGGTGATCCAGTTGCTTGTGGTAGCTGCTATGGTAAGGTTAGAGCTATGCTTGATGATACAGGCGCTCGCGTTAAGACAGCTGGTCCTTCAGTTCCCGTAGAGATTCTTGGTCTTTCTGAGGTTCCAAATGCAGGCGAAGTATTTATGTCTTTCGATTCAGAAAAGGAAGCACATGCATTTGCAGATACATTTGTTGCAGAGCACAAGAATCGTCTTGTAGAGGAGACTAAGTCTAAGATGTCTCTTGACGATCTCTTCAGTCAGATTCAGTCTGGTAACCTTAAGGAGCTTGATATCATCGTTAAGGCTGACGTTCAGGGTTCTGTTGAGGCTGTTAAGCAGTCACTTGAAAAGCTTTCAAATGACGAGGTTGTAGTTAAGACCATCCACGGAGGCGTTGGTACTATCAATGAGTCTGACGTAGTTCTTGCTTCTGCTTCAAATGCTATCATTATCGGATTTAACGTTCGTACTGATGCACAGGCAAAGGCAACTGCAGATAGAGAAGGTGTTGACCTTCGTCTTTACAAGGTTATCTATGATGCTATCAACGACGTAGAGGCTGCTATGAAGGGTATGCTTGATCCTATTTTCGAGGAGAAGGTTATCGGTCATGCAGAGGTACGTCAGATATTCAAGGCATCAGGCGTTGGAAACATTGCTGGTTCTTATGTAACAGACGGTTATTTCCAGAGAGATTGTATGGTTCGTATCACTCGTGGTGGCGAGCTTATACACGAAGGCAAGCTTGGTTCTCTTAAGAGATTCAAGGATGATGTTAAGGAAGTTAAGTCAAACTTCGAATGTGGTCTTGTTATTGAAAACTTCAATGATGTTCAGGAAGAGGATATCATTGAGGCTTACATTATGGTAGAGGTACCTAGATAATGAGAAAAAATTCAGTTAAAAATATTCGTATAAACGAAGAAGTTATGCGTGAGCTTAGCACTATAATTCGTCTTGAACTCAAGGATCCACGCATCTCTCCAGTTACATCTGTTGTATCTGTAGAGGTTGCGCCTGATCTCAAGACTTGCAAGGCTTACATATCAGTTCTTGGCGATGATGAGGCTGCTAAAAAGACTCTTGAAGGTCTCAAGAGTTCTGCAGGCTTCATTCGCCGTGAGCTTGCTCACAGAATTAATCTTAGAAATACACCTGAGATTACTTTTGTTTTAGATCAGTCAATTGCTTATGCTGCAAAGATGAGCAAACTTATCGATGAGGTTATGGAAAATGATAGACAACTTTAATGAACTTTTATCCACTTCAGATTCAATAGGAATTAGTGGCCACGTGCGCCCTGATGGGGACTGTGTTGGTTCATGTATGGCTATGTACAATTACATTGCCACATATTATCCAAATAAGGAGCTTCATGTCTATCTGGAGCCTATACCAAACATCTTCAAATTTTTAAAAAACACAGACAAAATAGAAGATGCGTCATCAGTTCCTGATGACAAGGTTTTTGATTTATACATTGCATTAGATTGTAGCGAGGGGGCACGTCTTGGCGAAGCCGAAAGGCTTTTTAAATCAGCCAAGCAAACCCTTTGTATAGATCATCATTTTAGTAATAGTGGTTTTGCTGATTATAGCTATATAATTCCTGATGATAGTTCCACATGTGAGCTGATTTATAACCAGTTTGGCAAGGACAAAATCACCAAGGATATAGCCGAGTGTTTGTATCTTGGAATAATCCATGATACAGGAGTATTTCAGTATTCATGTACAACAGAGGCAACAATGGATGCCGCTGGATTCTTGATGACAAAGGGAATCGATTATCCAAAGATTTGTACAGACACATACTACGCCAAGACAATGATTCAAAATAGAATGCTTGGTAAGGCATTGCTTAATTGCAAAACTTTTTTAGATGGAAAAATAATTGCTGCAGTTATCACTGCTGAGGATATGGCTGAATTTGGTGCGCAAAGCAAGCATCTTGAGGGCATAGTTCAGCAGCTTAGAGACACTACTGGTGTAGAGGTTGCAGTATTTTTATATGAGCTTGAAGATGGAGACTTCAAAGGCAGTACAAGAGCTACTGGCGATGTAGATCTCACAGTTATTACTGGTGAATTTGGTGGCGGTGGACACAAGAAAGCCGCAGGATTTTCTATTAATACCAAAGAGCCTTGGGCTGTAATTGATAGAATTGTAGACATGGTTTCCAAACAGTTTAAAGAGTTAGGAATAGATTAATGAATAGCGGCATAATTAATGTCTATAAGGAGGCTGGGTTTACATCTTTTGATGTAGTTGCCAAGCTTCGTGGTATATTAAAAATTAAAAAAATTGGGCACACAGGTACGTTAGATCCTGATGCTACAGGGGTGCTTCCAGTATGTGTTGGCAAGGCAACAAAGCTTTGCGATATGCTCACTGATAAGGATAAAGTTTACGAATGCGTTATGCTTTTAGGTGTCGAAACAGATACTTACGATATGAGCGGACGCATTCTAGAACGTAAATCCGTTAATTGCACAGAGGATGATGTTAAGCATGCATTAGAGCAATTTGTAGGTGACATTATGCAGGTGCCACCTATGTATTCAGCTCTTAAAGTAAATGGCAAAAAGCTTTACGAGCTTGCCAGAGAAGGCAAGGAAGTTGAGCGTAAAGCTAGACCTGTGACTATCTTTAGTATTGATGTTTTGAGCATGGATTTACCTGAGGTTACTGTCAGGATTCACTGCAGCAAGGGTACTTACATTCGTTCAATTTGTCATGATTTAGGCCAGGCTTTAGGATGCGGATGCGCAATGAAATCTCTTATTCGAACACGAGTAAGCATGTTTGATATAGCAGATGCTAGAACATTAGATGAGATAGAGCGCATAGTTAAAAATGGCAAGCTTGATGGCATTATGATGCCTTTAGATCAGGCATTTGATGGGTATGGTACAGTCTTTGTCATCCCTAACGAAGAGGCAATAAAGCATGCTGTAAACGGTGCACCAATATCTGAGACATCCGTATTTGCGGAATCAATCAGTTCCTTTGAGGAAGGAGCAAAATATAGAATGTATCTGCCAGACAATAGATTTCTTGGAGTATATACATACAACGAGTCATCATTTGTTTTGGAGAAGTTCTTTTTAGAAGATTAATAAACATGGAATATTTACGTACATTATTTGACTCAAAAATTTCCGAGCCAACAGCTGTTACTGTGGGCAAATTTGATGGAATACATAGAGGTCATAATTTATTAGCTAAGGACATAATTAGCAAAAAGTCTGAGGGACTTAGTTCTTGTCTTATTACTTTTACTAATTCTCCTAGGCTTACACTTAGCGATGATAAGAATGCATCTTTGATTACTAATAAAGAGCGCGTTTTTATGCTAGACAATGATGGTCTCGATTATTTAATTGAATGTCCCTTTGATAAAAAGCTTATGGAAACAGAGCCGAGAGATTTTATAGAATTTCTTGTTAATAGCCTTAATATGAAATATATGGTGGCAGGTTCTGATTTTACCTTTGGATATAAGGGCGCTGGAAATGTTGAGCTTTTAAGAATTTTATCTAAAGAGCTTGGTTTTGAGTTAAACATAATAGAAAAGATAAAGAAGAATAATAGAGATATTAGTAGTACCTACATTAGGGAAGAACTTATGGAAGGCCACATAGACAGTGTAAACGAAATGTTAGGCTATGATTATTTCGTTTGGGGTGAAGTTGTTCATGGCGCTCATTTAGGTCATACAATTGGTATGCCTACGATTAATATAATGCCTGAACAGGATAAGCTTGTTCCTAAGTTTGGAGTCTATGTAACCACGATAGATTTTGATGGAAGAATTTATCACGGTGTTACAAATGTTGGAACTAAACCATCTGTTTCTGACAAGAAAATAGTTGGTATTGAAACTCATATTTTGGATTACAATGGTGATTTATATGGAAGATTTGTAAAGGTTACATTTAAGTCTTTCCTTAGACCAGAAATGAAGTTTGATTCCATAGATGAGCTAAAAGAGCAGATGAATAAGGATAAAGTTACTGCCAAAAATTATTTTAATAATAAAGGCTAAGTAACCACAATAACAAAATCTTGGGTAGTTGTTACATAATTATTACAAATTCTTGACATTTATCCAATGCCTTGTTATAATCTCCCTATTGTGTTTAAAGGATGTTTTATTTGGAGGTATTATGAAAAAACGCATTATTTCAGCTTTTTTTGTAGTTTGTGCGTTAGCTTTAATTATAGATCATAGTATTGATTCACAAGAAAAGATTGCTAGACAGTCCGGAGATAAGATTGCTACTGCAGGTGTTGCTACAGCTAGTGCAGTTGATTTTTCTTCTCTTGATAGTCTTTCAGTTGAAGATTCTAAAGCAATAGCTACAGCAAAGTCGCTTGGTGATATATATGGATACAAGAATATTGGTATCTGTAATGTTAATGAAGGAAACTTAAATATTCGTGAGAGTGCTTCTCCTGATGGAAAGCTTATTGGTAAATTTCCATTAAATGCAGGTTGCGAAATCGTCAGCACAGAGGGCGAGTGGAGCTACATTAAGTCTGGTGAGGTTGAAGGTTATGTTAATAACGAATACCTTTTAACAGGCGATGAGGCTTGGACCAAGGCAACTGAGTTGGCAGAGTATGTTGCCACATCAAATACCGGTGGTCTTAATGTTAGAGAAGAGCCAAACACTGACTGTGAGGTTATTATCCAATTGGCAGATGGTGAAGAGGTTCCTATCCTTGATGACACTCAGGAAGATGAGTGGATTAAGGTTGATGTAGATGGTGAAGTTGGTTACGTTTCAGCTGAATTTGTTGACGTTGATTTGTCACTTACAACAGCTATGACTCTTACTGAGGCAAGATACGGCGAAGGTGTTTCTGATGTTCGTATGGCCGCTTGTGATTTTGCTTTACAGTACGTTGGTAATAGATATGTTTGGGGTGGAACAAGCCTTACACATGGTATCGACTGTTCAGGATTTACAATGCAGGTTATGGCTCAGTATGGCGTACACCTTTCTCATTCTTCAAGAGCTCAGGCTAACGAAGGAACAAGGATTTCTACTAGCGAGCTTAAGCCGGGAGATTTGATTTTCTACGGTAAGGGTAAGTCAATCAGCCACGTAGCAATTTACATTGGTGGTGGTCAGATTGTACATGCTTCAAACAAGCGTGACGGTATCAAGATTTCCAATGCATTCTATCGTACACCGATTACATGCTGTAGAGTTTTATATGATTAAAAGTTAGAATTTTAAAGGCTGGCTGCATATTCGTAGCTAGCCTTTTATTTTTCAGTATGTTATAATTTTACACGTGGCTAGCCACATAATTTAGACGTTTTATTGGAGAGGAATTATAAAATGAGTTTACTAGAAAACTGGCAAAAAATTGCTTACAATCAGAATCAGTCACAAGCTGAATTACAGAAATTCTGGCAGAATTATTTCATGCTCGAGAAGGGCGTTTATGAGAAGCTTCTCGACGATCCAGATACAGAGGTTAAGGGCACAGTTAAAGAGCTTGCTGAGAAGTTTGGTCTTGAGATTATGCCTATGGTTGGTTTCCTTGATGGAATCAATGAGTCGCTTGTTAAGGCAAACCCAATTGAGACAATGGATGAGGATACAGTTGTTTCTCTTAAGTTTGACAAGGAAAAGCTTTACAAGAACATGATTGACGCTAGGGCAGACTGGTTATATGGTCTTCCACAGTGGTCTAAGATTTTTGATGAGGATACTCTCAAGAATCTTACAAAAGAAGCTAAGAATATGCACACAGTTATTCGTACAGAGAAGAAGGTTGGACGTAATGATCCATGTCCTTGTGGCTCTGGCAAGAAGTACAAGTTCTGCTGTGGTAAAGCTGGTAAATAAATTATTTTGGCACCTGCATTGCAGGTGCTTTTTTCTTGAAAAAAGGGGCAGTTTATAAGATAATATTCCTAGTGTTCAACAAAAAGATGCAAATGTGCAAAATTGATATTGCATTTAGAGGAGGTAATATGGGTATTGAAATCGAAGCAAAGTCTATCTGCAAAAATTATGATGAGTATGAGAAGGTATTAAAGGGGATTGATTTAAAGATTGAGTCTAATACCTTTAATGTGCTGCTTGGACAGAGTGGCTCTGGCAAATCTACTTTGATTAATATTATGTCTGGACTTCTAAAGCCAACTTCTGGCGAAACTCTCATTAACTCTATCAATATTAATACTGTTGATGAAAAGACTTTGGCTGACTACAGACGCAATATAATTAGCAATATATACCAGGATTACATGCTTTTGCCTGAGTTGACTGTCAGGGAAAATATTGAGCTTGGAAATGGAACGGATGGGGACACAATTCCGCTTGCTTCTATTACAGAGATACTTGGCTTGGATGAGTTTATTAACAAATATCCTTCTCAGCTTTCTGGTGGGCAAAAACAGAGGGCAGCTATTGCCAGGGCTATAATCAAAAAGCCAAAGATTTTATTCTGTGATGAGGCTACAGGCGCTCTTGATGAGGAGAACAGTAAGCTTGTTGTAAAGCTTTTACACGATATCAAGGAGAAGTTTGGAATAACAATTATATTTGCAACTCACAATTTAAAGATAGCTTTAACTGCTGACAGAGTCATCACAATCAAGGATGGTCTTATTGTTAAAGATGTAAAGAATGACAAAGTTTTATCGCCTATGGAGATTAATTGGGGAATTGAGGAGCCTGCAGATGAATAGCATTACAAAGCAATGTTTAGGTTATTTTAAAAATAATAAATTAAATGTTTTAATCATTAGTCTATTAGTTTTTCTAACTTCGTTCATGTACTTTTTTGTAGAATGTTCAATCGATGCTAATAAAGCGGCGCTTTTAACTAAGGGTAAGCTTACAGAAAACGAGCAGCAGTTTATGGTTGCATTAAATTCTAATACAACATTAGCGCTTTCATTTTATCTTTTCTTGCTTGGTGTTACTGCGTTTGTATTTTACATGTTCTATAAAAAGAATTATGAGCTTAACAAGAACTATATAGGCTGCATACGTTCCCTTGGATTTACAGGTGGGACAATCGTTTCGGTTTACATGTGCATAACAGCAGCTATTGGACTTGTATTTTCATTACTTGGACTTGTAGTTGGATATATCTTTTCATTTATACTACTAAATAATTATGTCCAGTCTTATCATGTTGACAATCCAGTGAGGGGCTTGGCTTTGACAAGCTTTTTGCTTGGAGTAGTTTTGCTTACGGTTGTGATTTGTTTTATTACTTTTATCGCGTACCTGCCTTACAAGAAAAAAGATATTACAGAGATGTTTACAGATTCTGTGGTGACTATCAAGAACAACTGGTATGGTCGTTTGGCAGATAAGATTGCTAGTCATATTCCTTCTAGGAATTCTTTTTCTATTAGGTTAGCACTTAGAAAGCCTTTCAATCTAATACTGATTCTCGTGTCAGTAAGTGTTTATCTTGTGCTTATAATTATGGGTGTTTCACTTAATAAGAGCAGCGACAAGATTTTCAAAGATATGCAGGAGGGCAGAGACTATAAATATCAAATTATTTTTGATGAGATGCAAGGCAAGAATGACTTTGATGGCGCAGAGGCCTTTGTGCGTGTTCAGGCAGATGTTTGTAGTGTGGATTTAAATACAAAGGAAA
>JAILGH010000062.1 GCA_024697025.1 Pseudobutyrivibrio sp. | reverse complement strand
TCCACGCCCTTTAATAAAGGTTTTGTTTCGTCTTAGAAACTAAATGAATTTCAAGGATACATGTTTTAAAGTTTTAAAACTTGTATTAATTCAAGGTTTGTTTCACTGTTCAGTTATCAATCTTCGCTTTGTTGTTGCCCTCAGCAGCAACTCGTTTATATTATCATGAGCAACTGGTTTTGTCAACAACTTTTTTGATTTATTTTTCAAAATCCAACTCTCAGAAAACTCAGTGTTTTCTAAGGCTGCCGCTCTTAGCGGAACGAATAGAATAATATCATCATACCATACTAAAGTCAACACATTTTTTCAAAAAAATTATTATCTTTATATTCTGATAATTTTCTCTATAATATTGTTCTCAAATACAAAGGTAAGCACCTTGTTTGTCTTAGTGTTTTCTACTATAAAATTAGCCCATTTTGCATATGGAAAGCATGTTGCAAGATACATTACAAACCAGGTGATAACAAGACCCTGAAATGCACCGGCCACGAAGCCAAGTGTTTTGTTTACATCCTTTATACCCGGGACAAAGCCTACCGCCCTTAGTAGCCTGTCGATTATTCCAATAATTAATGAACCTGCCACGATTGTAATTATAGTTGATAGTCCCTTGATGGCACTTTCGGTAAGTTCCTGAGCAACAAACAGGATTACGCTATCGATGGATGTGCGAATAGTATCGGTAATTTCATTCTTGATTCGTTCAGGAACAATGCTTAGTACTGCTTCCTCACCTGTGCCAGCTTCATTCTCTTCTGAAACTTGATAACGATCATGAAGACGCTTATCGATATTCTCCTCTACCATCTTTGGAATCTGTGTTTTGGTAGTAATATAATCGGATACTATTACGCTTCCATAGTTTACAAAACAAACAAGAAATGCCCAAGCAACTAATCCAAAGACAATTCTAATCATTCCTTTTTGTGCTCCCCGCAGAGCACAAACCAACAATAGAACTACAAAAGCAACTAACAAGTAATTAATATTATCAATATTCATCTTATTCTCCTATTTAATGTAAATCTCCTCTGTTTTGTTTCCTTCTATTATATAGTAGCGTCTAGATGTTGTTCCAGGAATAACATTGTAGACACCCTCTTCAAATTTATGAGTGAACTTAACTATACCTTGCAGATTGTATATAGTAAGGTCCTCTCCGTTTGTAATGTATATCTCATTATTATCTAGTATTTGGATATTGTCATAACTTTCTGTTATCTCTTTAGACATCCATCTAAATCCGAATAGATTGTATACGTTGACTTCATTAACCACTTTTCCCGAATCTGCATTCTTCTCGCAAACGTATCCAAAGTGAGTATCGTTATAGAATATACTCTTTATATCTGTTGGAACAGAAATCTCTTTGGCTACTGTAACCTTTAGGTTGTTATTGAAGATAATAATCTTAGAATCAGAAAAAGCAATTGCCTTATCATTTTTTACAAAGTCTACTTTTGGGATAAGAGTTCCTTTGTATTTATATGAAGCAACAATGTTGTCTGCTTCCTTTTTACCCTCACTGGTAAAATCATAAAATACTAGCTCAGTCGACATCTCTCCTTCATTAACATTTATAATAGAAAGAAGTAGTTTGGTTGCATCTGAAGAAAGTGCCATCGCTACTGGGTATCCACTGTTTTCTGGATGGATTTCTCCTGATACAAGTACATCCCCATCTTTGTCGTATAATTGGATATAGCTTGTATCATTTTCCTGCAACAATACACTAATTGTACCCTGCTTTGCAACTTTGGCCTCTACTACCGGCACTGTAGTGGTGATAGTTTTCACGTGGCCTTTAGTAGAAAATATATCTATCTCGTTTCCCTTTTTGTCATACACAACCAAGTAATTTTCGCACACGTCGATGTTAGGGTTCACCATATCATATGTGTAGTTCCATATAAGGCTGCCATCAATGGTTGTATAAAATACACCGTCCGCACTGTATTTCAAAAGATTGTTATTGAAGCTATAAAAAGTGCTCTCCACGGAATCATTTCTATCCCAGCTCTTTTCTGTCTCATAGTCCTCATATTTGGTAAGCATCTTTATTATTATCAAGGACACTATTACTATGAGCACAAATAAAATCAGATACATATGTCGCTTCTTAGGTGGCGCATACTCTCCGTCCTGATATTTGTCCTTAATTGGTTCCTCAGACTGTTGGTCTTCATCTTCATTTGTCGGTAATTTGATAATCTTAAATTCTTCCATAATTTACCCTATATCTTTACCTTTATATGTTCTTATAAAGAAGTAAATGGGCTGCTTACACAGCCCACAAATTTAATATACAAATATTGCCACTTGATATGGTGCTAAAGGAAAGGCTACCGAATACTCTCGGTTGTCACACTCTTCTTTACGTGGTATGTAACTGGCTTTTATTATTTCTCCCTCGCCGCCAAAGATTTGATTCTCTGAATCAAGCACTTTTTTAAGCTTTCGGCTTGTCGGTACTCCAACTCGATAATCTTCATATTTCATTGGCGTCATATTTATTACAAACAACAGGCAGTTTTTACCTGTTTTAGATTTTCGGATAAAACTAAAAATGCTTCTGTAACCATCGTTGGCATTTATCCATTCGAAACCATCCCAAGATACATCCAGCTGATACATTGCAGGATACTGTCTATATATATGAAGCAACTCTTTAAACATTCTTGAGACATGTTTGTGATTTGGATTGTCCAAAACATACCAATCAAGCTCTCGAGCCTCACTCCACTCAGTTCCCTGAGCAAAGTCCTGTCCCATGAATAAAAGCTTTTTGCCTGGGTGACCCATCATAAATGCATAGCCTGCCATCAGGTTTTTGTATTTATCTATTTCTAAACCTGGCATCTTGGCAAGCATTGAGCCCTTTAAATGCACAACCTCGTCATGACTAAGCACAAGGATATATCTTTCTGCCTCATTGTAACTCATGGCAAAGGTCATTTTGGTATGATTGTCTTTTCTGAAATATGGGTCAAGCTTCATGTAATCTATAAAATCATGCATCCAACCCATATTCCATTTGTAAGAAAACGCAAGACCGTCATCCTCAACATCACCTGTAATTTTTGGCCAGGCGGTTGACTCTTCAGCAATCATTATTGCACCTGGATTGCGGCCTCTTATAAGCGTATTGATATGCTTAAACAACTCGATGGCCTCAAGGTTTTCGTTGCCACCGTGCTCGTTTGGTAGCCACTGCCCTGGCTTTTTGCCATAGTCCAAATAAAGCATAGATGCAACAGCATCAACACGGAGTCCATCTATGTGATATAACTCTATCCACTGAACAGCGCTGCCGATAAGGAAGTTTTTAACTTCTGGCTTGCCATAATTAAATATCTTGGTGCCCCAATCTGGATGCTCTCCACGTCTTGGATCTGGATATTCGTAAAGTGGCTGCCCATCAAAATCAGCCAAACCATGGGCATCCTTTGGAAAATGAGCTGGCACCCAATCCAAAATAACACCTATGCCATTCTTATGTAGATAGTTTACTAAATACATGAAGTCCTCTGGAGTTCCGTATCTAGATGTAGGTGCATAGTATCCTGTAACCTGATAGCCCCAGGAACCATCAAATGGATATTCGGAAATTCCCATTAACTCTACATGGGTATATCCCATATCTAAAACATATTCTGTAATACTATGAGCAAATTCCCGATAGGAATAGAAGCCGTCGTTTTCTGGTCTAGGATGTCTCTTCCATGACCCTGGATGTACCTCGTAAATTGCAAGGGGCTTCTCCCAAAAATTAGGATTAGCTTTTCTCTGCTTCATCCAAGAACCATCTGTCCACTTGAATTTAGTATTATCATAAATTCGTGAAGCGGTTCCCGGTCTAAGTTCGCAAAAAGTCGCATAGGGATCTGCCTTATAAAGCTTTTCGCCACTGGCAGTCTTGATGAGATATTTGTATAGCTGGCCCTCTTTAGCGCCTGGAACAAAAGTCTCAAACACACCCTGTCCCTCAGGCTCTATTCTACGCATTATATTTGCTGTCTCGTCCCAGTCATTAAAATCGCCAATGACAGAAACGCTACTTGCGTGTGGAGCCCAAACGTCAAAATATACTCCGGTCTGCCTACCAAATTTCCCCTTATGAGCACCGAGTTTTTTGAAGATGTCATAGTGTGTACCCTGCCCAAACAGGTACGCATCCAAATCAGTAAAATTGCTCATATTATTTTCATTCCCCTTTGCAATAAAATTTGCTAACTATTTATTTATCAAAATCCTTCTCTTTTAATATGATATTTCCATATCTATCGTATTTAGGCTTGTTGAAAAATCCTCCTCTAGATGATTTATCAATTGCATCATCCATAATCTCAGCAACCTCTTTGATGGTTGTAGCATGATTATATCGTCCTATGAGATTGATTCGATTGTATAAAGCAAGTACGCCCATGTCATCTATTGTACATCCAGCCTCTATGGCGTATGTCTTTGCAAAAGAAACCAACTCATCAATTGTGAATGCTGGTATGACAATCTTTTCGGTGAAGCGGTTTGCAAAAGAACTATCTGCTGTCATAGCTTTGTCTATTCCGCGCTTGTTGTCCTCAATTATTATGATTGTTCCACTGTTGTCTGTTTCCATCAACAGAGAAAGTGTAACCGCCGTTTCCTTTGAAATCTCTCCAGCTGATTCTATAATTAAACAACCACCTTGTATCTTTGCATAAAGCTTTTGAATATCCTTTTCGTTAAGCTTCTCGCCTGAAATCTTTCCTATTCCACCCTTTGGATAGCCAGTTTTCTTTTCAAGGACTTTAATTATGCTTGTTGCCATCTGAGTCTTACCGGAACCAGGCTCACCAACTATTACAATGTTTCCACCCTTTTGTGTTGGGTTTTGAACTCTGTTAGCCACGCCGGAAATAGCCCTAACGATGTTCTTTCTCATGCCATTGATTGGTAAGAAATAAGAGAAAATATCCAAATCCTCTTCGTCTAAATCAATGGCGCTATCTGCCAATTCTGGCTCTTGAATAGTAATAGCATCGATATTTATCTCTGGCGCTTCCTCTAGATGAACCTCTTCAACAGGTGGAAGGGTTGGCTCTTCTTCTTTTGCTTCTTCCTCCTCAAACAAATCTGGTGGAAGCTGAATAACAGGAAGTTCGATGTCATCAATATTAAACTCTGGCTGTTCCTGCTGAACTTCTTCTATCTCTGCTGATGAATCAGGTTGTACATCTTCTTGTGCGTCTTCATAAGATTCTTCTGGGATAGGCTCTTCAATCTCGTCCTCTAAATCTTCCTCAGCTTCTTGAACTTCCTCCACTGTATCATCAAGCTGTAAATCTGCCTCAGACATCTTAGACTCTACAAGTTGAACCTCTGGAAGCTCGTCCCTATCTTCTACTTGAGCTTTGATTGGAACCTCCTTCAACTCTTCTGCTGACTCCCTAGTAAGTCTATCAATCTCCTGCTGCAAAAAGTCATTTACATCAGCAATCATCTGTGAAGCTTCTTTTAGGTCCACGTCATTTATCTCCTCGTTATCTTTAAGTGTAGGAGGTCGCCAGCCTGGTAAGGCTCCTATCTCCTTTTCTGCAGAATGAACTACAGCTGCTCCAGTTATGGTTTTGGCGGCATCAGTTACAATAACAGGAATATCCATAAGTCCTGTTGTTATGCCGTCAGTAGAAATCTTTGGTATCTTGAAGCCGTCATGTCCTTCACTTTCTGATTCCTTTACAGAAGATGCTTCTGGTTTATCATCTATATCTAAAGAAATCTCTGGTAAATCTTCATCGTCTTCAGAAACATTTTCTAGGTCAGTATCCTTGACTAAAGATTCCTCTTCATCTGCTGTGAGCTTAACTTCTATTAACTCTTCTGGTAATTCCTCAGAAAGCACTTCAGCCTTATCTGTATCCACGTTTGATAAGTACTCTTCCTTAAGAAGGTCTGCTGATGTCATGCCAGCATCAAGCTTGGACATCGCTCCCTCTAGTCGATTAAGTACATTGTTGGCCTCTCTAAGAGCCTTCGCTCTAGCACTTTCAAGTTCCTTACTCTTGGCCTCTTCCATAGCCGCCTCGGCTGCTCGCTTAGTCTTTTCCCACTCAGCAAGAACATCCTCGATGGTCATCTGACCCTCTATCTGTTCCTCTGTCTCGTGACTTTCCTCTGCTAATCTAAGACTAATCTGGCCATCGAAGCCCTCTTCTAGATACTGCTGGAAGGTATCGTTTACAGAGAACTCCTCAGCGTCTTCCTCTGGAGCATCCTCTGGAACTTGCAAATAAGGTATCTCTTCAACAAGATTCTTGATGGCATCGATATTTTCATTGACCTCACCTGTATCGGTAGCCTTCATAATCTCATCGATATTCTTTTTAATCTCTGCCTGAAGATTCATTGTGTCAAAACGCTCTGGCCCTTCTGGCAGCTTGATTTCTTCCATGTCTGGTAGCAAATCTCTAGCGGTAGCCTGCGGTGTAATCTCGGTAATGCCGTCTTTCTTTTGCTGAAGATTGCGGTACTTGTCCTCCTGAGCCTTGTCTAAAGGCTGATAGAGCATCTTGAGCTCAAGGGCGCGCTCAACAACTGGTCCATCTCCAAACCATAGGATGATTTCATCGCAAAGAGCGATACACTTCTCCGCCTGATTGGTCTTATGATAAAGATAGGCAAGCTCATAAGCCCACTCTTCAATAAAATCATTGTCCTTGAGTTGCTCAAGAATCTTGATAAGAGTGGATGTGTCTGCCCCTTTAGCTGTACTAATATTGTATTTGAGGATGTACTTAAGACTATCGTGAGGAGCTATTTGTACAAACTCGTTGTAGTATTCCTGTGCCTCGTCCAACTCCTTGAGCTTTATGGAAATCATGCACAGCTTGTACAAAATCATCCTTCCGATAGGAGAGCGCTCATGGGCAAGCAACAGTAAATCTCTTGCTTCGTCGATCTTACCTGCTGCCTCATAAGACTCACTTCCTGAAATGAGATCGTTGATATTATGAACTTTGCGCCAATTAACAGTCTCCGCAACGCTCATTGCGTCTGCAAATTTATTCTTAGATACGAGATCTCGCATCTCTTCGATTTTAGTTCTATTTTCCATTTTTTCCACAGATTATTCTCCAAAAAAATGTGTGCCTGTTGCTTGCCAAGCATTATGTCTGCCTGCAAGAAATCCTACTTATAGATATTAAAATTTTAACATAGGTTAGATTCAAAATCAAAAAAACCGAGGCCAAAAATGAAAGATTATTTCATCTAAAAACCTCGGTATATTTATTACTTTTTCTTGAACTTAGGTAACTTAAAAAACAGCTTTTTTGGCTTTTTAACTTTTTCTGCTGGTTGCAGAATAAGCGAGTTGTTTTCTATATCAATATAATCCATCCGCGTGTAATCAGCAGTATCCTCCGGCAAGTTGCGCCGTTTTACCAAATAGCTTGATACTCTTCCAAGGATATAATAAAAAATTGCAACGATTGGTACCGCAATAATCATACCGCTTACACCAAAGAATCCTCCACCAACTACTACTGCAAATAACACCCAGAATGATGATATACCTGTTGAATCTCCCAAAATCTTTGGACCAATAAGATTTCCATCTATCTGCTGCAAAATCAATATGAAAATCAAGAATGATATTCCCTTTACCGGCTCTGTAAGGAATATGAGAAGAACCGTTGGAACAGCTCCAATATATGGACCAAATATTGGAATTATGTTGGTAACTCCAATGATTGTTGAAATAAGCACTGGGTAAGGCATCTTCATCATCAAGCATCCAGCGTAACATATCAATCCAATGATAACGGAATCAATTATCTTTCCAATAATGAATCCATAGAAAATCTCACCGGACTTTCTACCGATTTCAAGAACGATATTGGCATACTTAGGCGCGAATATTCCGCATACCATCTTTTTCACCTGAGCCTTGAAAAGCTCCTTAGACATAAGCACATATACGGAAACAAACATTCCAATGATTATGTTGGTTATAAATTTGCCTACTGAAAGGACGCTGGTTGTGATTTTAATAACCATGTCTGATTGATCAAAGTCGACATACTGGCGAAGGAGGACAAGACCTTGATTCATAATATCACCAATCTTGTTGTCCTTGGCTTTCATAAGTACATCCTCGTAGTTGCCCTTTGTCACCATGTTGCACCAATCAAGTACGGCTGCAATCTGCTCATCAATATGCCTTGCAAGGAACATGACGGTATTAATAAGGTTTGGAATCACGGTTTGCAAAATGTAAATCACAATTCCAGACAAAATCACAAGTGCAATTATGGAAGATACCGTTCGATTCGCCTTGTTGGCCTTTAAAATAGTATCCTCGGTTTTGCAGAATTTCTTGATTAATATGGCAAAACGTTTTTCAAAGAAAACCATCATAGGATTCATCAAAAATGCCATGACAAAGCCTATTAGAATTGGTTGCAAAACCGTTTTTAGATGCGCTAGTGCCGCTAATACATCATTGCTGTTTCTAAGCAAAAAATAAAAACTTATTACAACAAATGCTGCCAAAACATATCCAAATAACTTTTTTCGAAACATACGCTCTTCAAGCTTGTTGTTATCTTCTGACATGTTTTACCCCCCCCTACATTTTCAGGGCCCAAATTGCTTGGGCCCTGTGAATTATTACTGTCTATTATAATTGATTAAGCATCCCTTAAGGATAATCTCGCGCTCATCGTCTGTAAGCTCACCTAATTTAACCTCAAACTCCTTGAGACCATCTTCCTTAACAACATATGCCTTGATGACTTCTGCTTTATTCTTAACCGCATCCTTGATGCCAGGAATAAATAAGTAATCAAGATTCTTGAATGGAAGCTCTCCCTCTGGAATTACAAATGGAAGCATACCCCAGTTGATAAGGTTAGAGCGATATCTCTTTGTAGCGTATTCATTTGCGATGTTAGCCCATCCGCCAAGTACCTTCTGGCAAGATGCTGCCTGCTCTCTAGCTGAACCATCGCCTGGCTTAACTGCAAAGATTGTGGAACCAACACCAATATTGTCGTGGTTGATTTCTGGGTAAGTCTCCTTAACCTTATGAACAATTGCCTTAAGCTCTGGCACTGCATCACCAGCACACTCTCCAGCCTCAAGAGCCTTCTGAGCCTTCTGGATAGCCTTAGCACGTCCAACATACTCTGGGTCCTTGCGTGAAAGAGTAAACTCAGCAAGGCCAAGTGGATTTGAACGATATGATGAAGTCTCACCTGATGGGATAAGCTCATCTGTTGTTGTAACAGGATCGTGAATCTCTGAAACCACCTGTAAGAATAAATTCTCTGGAAGTGGGCTCATCTTTGGCCAATCCTTAATGTTTGGACCAAAGTGGATTTCTGTTTCTGGCTCTGCCTTTCCGTGAGAATCAAATACACGGTTTGCATAAATTCTACCATCAAAGTGGTATGTAGGATTTGTATATTCCACATCAATATCTGTTGCTGCTGTAAGGTAACCTTTGTTTGCTGCTGTAGCTGCAATTGAACGAGCATCCATAAGAGCAACTGATGCAATCTGGCCATTCTGAAGCTTAGAACCTTCACGGTTAGGGAAGTTTCTAGTAGAGTGACGGATTGAGAAGCCGTTGTTTGAAGGTGTGTCGCCTGCACCAAAGCATGGTCCGCAGAATGCTGTCTTAACAATAGCACCTGTGCTCATAAGATCTGCAACTGCACCGTTCTTAACAAGCTCCATGTATATTGGAGTAGATGCTGGGTAAACTGAAAGAGTAAACTCATCTGGTCCAATGCTTGTACCACGAAGGATGTCTGCTGCATCGCAAATGTTCTCGAATCCACCACCTGCGCAACCAGCGATGATACCCTGATCTACATAAAGCTTACCATTTCTAACCTTATCCTTAAGAGTAAAGTCAACTTGACCATCAAGTGAAACCTTTGCTCTCTTCTCGCAATCATCAAGGATATCCATGAGATTTGCGTTTAACTCTTCGATTGTGTATGTGTTGCTTGGGTGGAATGGCATAGCAATCATAGGCTTAATCTCATCAAGATTAATCTCAATCATACCATCATAGTAAGCAACCTGACCTGGATTGAGTTCTTTGTACTCTTCCTTGCGGCCGTGGATTTCGTAGAATTCCTTTGTCTTATCATCTGTCTTCCAGATTGAGCTAAGACATGTAGTCTCTGTAGTCATAACGTCAACACCAATTCTAAAGTCCATAGAAAGGTTGGCAACGCCAGGTCCTACGAATTCCATGATTTTATTCTTAACATATCCCTTGTCGAAAACTTCACCGATAATGGCAAGGGCAACGTCCTGAGGTCCTACACCCTTTCTTGGTGTACCAGTCATGTATACAGCGATAACTCCTGGCATAGCGATGTCGTAAGTCTGATTCAAAAGCTGCTTAACAAGCTCTGGTCCACCTTCACCCATTGCCATTGTACCAAGAGCACCATATCTTGTGTGTGAATCAGAGCCAAGAATCATCTTGCCGCCGCCAGCCATCATTTCACGAGCAAACTGGTGAATAACTGCCTGATGTGGTGGAACATAGATTCCGCCATACTTCTTCGCGCAAGAAAGACCAAACATGTGATCATCTTCGTTGATTGTACCACCTACAGCACAAAGAGAATTGTGACAGTTTGTAAGGCAGTATGGAATAGGGAACTTTTCAAGGCCTGAAGCTCTTGCTGTCTGGATAATTCCTACGTAGGTAATATCGTGACTAACCAATTTATCAAACTTGATTTCTAAGTGCTCCATGTTACCAGAGGTGTTATGGCTGTTTAAAATGTTGTATGCCATAGTCTCTTTGTGAGCAGCATCCTTTGTTACCTCTTGTCCTGTTGCAGCCTTGATTGCAGCGGCTGCCTCATGACTATCCTCAACTATTTGAGTGCCATTAATTAGGTATACTCCGTTGTTGTAAAGCTTCATTCCTTAAAATCTCCTTTTAATGTTTTAATCCAAAAAGACCGCCAAAGCCTTTTTTACCTGATTTTTTGTTGTCCTCCCCTGATTCCTCCTCTTGCCATTTGAAGTACTCAGCATCTAAATCATCAGATGAAATGCCTGCCTCCTCCTGGTCATTTGGCTGATCTAAGTCATCAACTGCAAGACCAGCGCGTGCAAAATAATCTTTATCTATACGAATCTCTGGAGCAGAATACTTTGGAGCCGCATCAAATTCTTCTGGCGAGCCCTCGGCCTTTTCCTTGAGAATTCGCATGTTTTCTTCGTCTATAAGTCTTAGGTACTTTTGTGTGTCTATCAAATCATTAAGGTGGCTCTTAAGCTCTAACTGATTTGTCTTAACGGCACGACCTTCTTCTTTAATCTTTTTGATTGCATCCTCATAAACCTTTGCTACAGATTTCTGAGACTCGTTAATGATTTCCTGTATGCTATCTAGAGCATTATCAGTGTACATAAGAGAAGCGGCATATATATCCTCCGCCTTTCTTGTGGCATCAAAAACAATGTCATCGCCCTGCTTTTGCATCTGGCGATTTGCCTTGTCACGACTTTTGGCAGTAAGCTCGTGCTCCTCCATCATGTCGTACATGCACTCATTAAGCTCCTTAAGAAGGTCCATCATGGCATTCTTGTCCACGATAACATTCTTTGTGCTTCCTTCGTATGGCTGTGCTTTTGAAAACAGCACATGCATTTCTCTAAGTACCTTTTCTGTTCTATCTTGTGCACCCATATTCTCACCTATACAAAAATACCGAGCCGCATGACTAGATATCATTTGGTAGCTACCCTAAGAGAACTCCCTCCAGGTGACCCCGCGTCAGATGAACGGTCCTTCTTAGTGCTGCTGCATTCCTGCCCTGACACGATTCGTAGGTGCCCATTACGCAGGACCCAAAGATCAACATCCTTTCAGGATAGCCGCCAAATAATATCTAATTCAAGCATGTCGCTCGGAGCCCTTATTTTATGATAACAAGGACTACTTTGTCAACAAATTACTACTGTATTCCACGGTTACATTATTTGATTTTCTGCTCTCTGAGCTCCTCAAAGAACCTTGTCATCATCTGTGTGCATTGCTCTCCTAATACACCTGTCTCTAAAGCACATTGATGATTAAACTGCTGCATTTGTAAAATGTTAATGATTGAACCTGCACAACCGGCCTTTTTGTTCATGGCCCCAACAACTACCTTTGGGATTCTTGCCTGAACAATGGCTCCCGCACACATCTGACATGGCTCGAGAGTAACGTATAATACACAATCCTCTAATCGCCAGTCTCCTGTCTTTTTGCAGGCCTCTTGAATTGCTGCAATCTCTGCATGTGCCAGCACACTTTTGTCGGTGTTTCTGCGATTGTAGCCTCTAGCAATGATTTTGTCATTTTGAACGATGACGCATCCGATTGGAACCTCATTGATGTCATAAGCCTTTTGTGCTTCCTTGAGGGCTTGTTCCATAAACTTCTCATTAGTCTTGAGGTTTAACCTCTCAAGTTTGGCCTCTTGCCTTGCGATACGTTTCTCTTCTCGCTCTTCTTTTGACATCATGGATTTTCCACTCCTATTTTGCTATACTTTTACTTGAAAATTGTGCTTATAATTCTACAATTTTAGCTATTTTATGTTAACACTTTTACCAATAAAAGGAAATAATTATGCTGATTCTTGGCCTACAAAAAACAACTCTTTTAGATTACCCTGGCAAAATAGCTAGCACCATATTTACAGGGGGCTGCAATTTTAGATGTCCTTACTGCCACAATAAGGAGCTCGTTTTTCCTGAATTGGCTACATTTTCCTATTCTACAGAGGAGATTTTTGAGCATCTGCAAAGTAAGAAAAAGGTATTGGACGGAGTCTGCATCACAGGCGGCGAACCAACCTTACACAAGGATTTGCCTGAATTCATCAAGCAGATTAAAGACCTTGGTCTTTTGGTAAAGCTAGATTCTAACGGCACCAATCCAGATATGCTTCAGTCTCTGATTGAAGATAAGCTAATAGATTACGTTGCCATGGATATAAAGCACTCCAAAGAAAAGTACAACTCTATTGCCTGTATGAGCCATTTTGACTTAGCTCCTATCGAAGCTTCTGTTGAACTTTTGAAGGAAGGCAAAATAGACTACGAATTTAGAACTACCATTATGAAGGAATGTCATGACTGTGATGACATGGCTTCAATAGGTAAATGGCTAGTGGGTGCATCCGCATATTATCTGCAAAGCTATCGAGAGTCTGAGCAGGTAATCAATCCGATTTTTAGTCCACATTCTTTGGAGACTCTTAAACAATTTGTTGAAATCCTTAAGCCTTATGTTGCTAACACTAGCCTTAGAGGCGTGGATTAAACTTTTATATACTTGTTATTTTGCTCACCAAGTTTAATGGGGGAATAAAATGAAATTTGAAGTAAACACACCAAATCTTACATTGAAGGTCTTGGATAAAAATTCCGCAGACCTAGTTCTTGATTTTTATAATCGAAATGGAAAAGTATTTGAAAAATACGAGCCTCTTTTAGGCGAGAATTTTTATACTCTTGCTCATCAAAGAAAACTTCTTGAATTTGAGCAGCAAAATATTCTAAAGCTATTTATGATTAGATATTGGATTTTTGAAAAAGATAATCCAAACAGGATTATCGGAACTTTAAGCTATAGAAACATTGTCCGTCCTATCTATGAAAGCTGCATTATAGGTTACAAGATGGATCAGGAATTTACCAATAGAGGATACTGCAGCGAAGCCATTAAGCACACTATTCCTATCATTACTTCAGAGTACGGCATTCATAGAATAGAAGCTTTGATTATGCCTGACAACGCCCCTTCTATTCACATGGTTGAAAAGCTTGGCTTCAAATACGAAGGCCTCCTCCATGATAAGATTGTTATCAATGGAGAACGCCTTGATCATTGCATGTATGCCTATTTGGCAGACAACTAATTATTTAAATATCTTGCTACCGTGTGGTGGCAAATCAAAATCATAATGCTGACCCTGATAATCAAAGGTCATTTTCTTGGTTTCAGGAGTGTTGTTTAAGGCAACTATAACATATTCATCTCCTAAAACTCTGGCAAACACCAGAGTTTCATTTTTTACTTGCACTTCCTGATATTTTCCTGATTTTATTGCTTCGTTAGATTGACGCACCTGGGCCAGCGTTTTGATGTGGTCTATTAAATCCGGATTATCCATCTTTTTAATATCAATCTCTGGTCTAAGGGCATAGTCACCGTCACCGGATTTCTTGTCTCCTGGTATTCCCCATTCGCTGCCATAGTAGATTGATGGAATTCCTGGCATGGTATAAAGCAGAGTATAGCAAGGATAAATGTTTTCCTTTTGGTTTAGAAGAGTATAGATTCTATTAACGTCATGGTTGTCTATAAAATTGTACAGATACTTACCCTGATACAATCCTCCATCGCCCCACTGACGCCTCATGGCATAGTTTATCTCGAAGTAATTGTGGTCATTGTGGCTTGAGTATATTCCCTTCCAACACTCGTAGTTGGTTACAGCATCAAGCATGTCATTATTGACGTAGATGTTGTAGTCACCATGTATGATTTCACCCATAAGCCAAAAGGTTGATTTCTTCTCCTCGGTAAAAGCCTTTAATCTCTTAAAGAAATCTCTTTGGATACAGTCTGCTGCATCAAGTCTTAAACCATCAATGTCAAACTCATCTATCCACATAGCTACTGCGTTTAAAACATGGTTATTCACATCCGGACACCAATGATTCAACTTTACAAGCTCCTGCGCTCCAGACCAACATTCATAAGAAAAACCGTCATTATAATGGTTGTTTCCTCCAAAATTTAAGCCTGCTATCCAGTCCTTATAAGGAGATTTTTCTCGGTTTGCCTTTACATCTAAAAATGCCGCATGACCCCTGCCAACATGGTTGAAAACGCCGTCTAATACCACTTTGATTCCTTTATCGTGGCAAGCTTTCATCACCTTTTTTAGGTCCTCATTGGTTCCTAATCGACTATCCAGCTTGTAATAATCATAGGTATCATAACCATGGGTACCTGACTCAAAGATAGGTCCTAGATAAATTGCGTTTATACCTATATCACATAAATGAGGCAGCCAATCTATCATCTTAAGTATCCTGTGTCCAGCTGTTTCTTCTCCTTTATTTTCCCTTGGACAACCAAAGGCTCCTAGCGGATAGATATGATAAAACATCGAATCTTTAACCCAACCAATATCTCTCATAAAATCCCTCCTGACTAAATTAGAATACCAGATTCTTCTTTACTCTTTTCTATCTTTTCGTTAAGTATCTTGAATGGATGATACAAAACAACCCCTATAAATATTGCTACTACAACATATATTAAAAGAATTAACATGCAATCCCTGTAAGAGTTTTTGTATAAGCCACCTATACATTCTCTTAGCGCATTCATTGAATAATTAAATGGCATAAACTTATACAACACCTGGAATACCTTTGGGAGTACCTCTATAGGAAATGTACCACCAGCTCCCGCCACCTGAATAACCATAAGTATTACAGATAATGCTTCTCCCAAATTTCCAAAGGAGTATGTAAATGAGTATAGCAGCAAAGCGTAAACAAATGATGTCCAACTGCAGGCCAACCAGAATAAAAATCGATGTTCACATTGGATTCCTACAAATAAAAATGCACCTAAAACCGTGATAAGAGTCTGAATCTGCCCTATTACAAAGGTCAGGAAAAACCTTCCAAAGAAGCATTGCCAATTTTTAAGATTATCCATTCCTGTGGTTGTTTTGATTTTGGTCTTTAAAATTGTGGACATGATTAATGACCCAACCCAAATGGAAAGCACTATATAAAATGGAGCTGTCATAGAGCCATTGTTTTCTATTGGGTAAATATAATCATCCGAGATTGCTACAGGTGAGCTGATAAAGTCAGCCAAAAGCTCTGGGTCTGAACGCAGTAATTCCATGAACTTTTGATAGGCTTCATTTTGTCCAACACTCTTGATATCCGAAATTAAGGCTGCAAGCTCTTCTTCCATTGACACGGCTTCATCCCTTGATTTAACCAGGGAATCTTTGGATTGATTCATTAAATCGGCGTAGTTATTTAGATTGGCAACTACCATATCAATACTTGTGGCTTTGTAGTTCAATAGCTTTTCTATTTCAGCCACTGACTTGCTAGCTGAATCTATTGCAGTTTGCTCCATAGGAGAAATCTCCTTAGCGTACTGCTGCCTAATATTATTTGTACTATTCAAGCAAAGCGCCACATCACTTGTGAGGGTTTCCTTTGCTTTGTTAAATTGCTCTTCACCCTTATTTGCTGCCACATCAAGTGCATCTACATCAGCATCAAGTCCATTTATTAGACCATCCAGCTCCTTGGCCTTGGCTGCTATGGCAGCATCTATATCATCAAAGCCAGTTTTTATTCTAAGGATGTGATAATAGATTCCTTTTCCATCATCTGCCGTTCCCCATTCTGCTTTTAGGTTTGTAACTGTTTCTCTCAATTGATGAATAGACTGAACATCTTCTATATTGAGCCCTGAAATTATTTCATTTATTCGGTTTAAAGTATTGTCGGCAACCGCAAGCTTATCGTTGATTTCAGATATTTTATTATCACCTTTGTCTTTGGCCCTTTGAATATCTTTTTTCGAATCAGCTACAAAGTTTTGGGCCGATACGGCCATTTCCTCTGCAACTTTGGTTACGGAACTTGCTGTATCAGTAATGCTTTCTCCTGCTTTAGAAATACTTTCTGTTGAATCAGCCAAGGCTATATAAGAGTCTAAAAGTGCAATTAAACCTTTTAAATCTGAGTCAAGTCTCTCAAGCTTGGCTATTCCTTCCCCTGTAATATTGCCCTCCTCATCCATGGTTGCAAAGTATTCCCCTGCATTTAACAGAGTCTCTGCCATGGTTCCTACAAAGGCATGGTCAACTTCTCTTTCAATGGCGGTCTTTACCTTTCCCGTAATCTTTGGGGCAATGGCATTTTTCTTGTCATTCTCATAGTAGGTTATAACTGGGTTTTCTATATCTCCTCCTAAAAAGCTTATCATATTAGCGCTAAACTCTTCGTCAATTACAAGGGATGCATAGTATTCCCCAGAATAAACCCCATCTATAGCATCCTCCTCTGTATCAGTAAAAACCCATCCAATGGTCTTATTCTCTTTTAGGTGATTGATTATTATATCCCCAACATTTAGCTGGTAATTTCCAATGATTATTCCTTGGTCTGAAGAATAAACTGCAACCTGCAGGTTCGAAGTTGCCTCTTCTCCATATGGATCCCAGTTAGAAAGAATGTTAAACCAGGCATATAGGCAAGGAATTACCGTTAGGCCCATAATTACTATCATGGCCACAACGTTTACCGATATTCTTTTAATGTCTGAGACAATAATCCTATAAATGTTTTTCATTTCTTTAATTTGTCTCCCATATTTCGTATATCCGTTTTTATTCCTTTTCTAATATCCTCAAACCCTCTTACCATTTCACTTCCTGCTTGGCTGATATCATCAAGATTTTTCACCACTTCATCGCCTATAAGGGACTGACCCTTATTATCTAGTATTCCAAGTTCCTTTAGTTGCTCTTGGATTTTAAAATCCATGTATTCCACATATAAAAGGTAAAAGGCAATTCCAAAAAGTGACACAATCCATAGCACTAGAAATACTAGCTTTGAGCGCTCTGTCACAAAACTAATTACAAGAAAAATCAGTGGAAGCAGTATGTTTATCTTTAGCCCTACACGAATTTTCTTTTGATTCTTCAAGTGAACTTCCCGCTGCAACCCTATAAATTTTTCATATAGTTCCTGATTGTTAGTTGCCATATTTTCTCCTATCTACAACACTTCCGTATCTTCCATTCGCTCTTCCATGTAATGGTTGATAGGCTCGAATGGAATGCGGATAAGTAGCCCAATTATAAGTGCCACTGCTATGAAAATCATAAGACAGCCTAGATACTTTATATAATCAAACTCGTAGGCTCCACAAATGCACTCCCTTATTGCGTTGATGGCGTAAGGGAATGGGAAGAATATGTACACCTTTTTAAAGAAATCCGGTAATAGTTCTATAGGATAGGTGCCAGAACTTCCTGCTATTTGAATAACTACTATTACAACTGCCAAAGCTTTTCCTGCATCTCCCCAAGTAGCTACTAATGAATAGATTAAAATGGTAAAAGTTGTGGCAATAAAGGAAGCAGCTAACATAAATAGCCATGGGTGTACACACTGTATTTTTAATAGAAATATGTCTCCAAGGACAATTACTATAGCCTGAATTTGTCCTAAAACCCAATATAATAGGTATCTTCCAAAAAATAACTGTCTTTGTGATGCATCAGGGTACTTTTCTTTATCGGGTTTTATCTTAATAATTGCTGTAAGAATTAATGCTCCAACCCAAAATGCTAGAGTTGAATAAAATGGCGCTACGGCTGACCCATAGTTTTCTACCGGGTATACAACCTGCGTCTTTATCTCCACAGGGGTCGAGAAGAACTTGCCATACATCTGTGGGTCTCCAGAAAGAGCATTTATTAAAACCTTTATCTTGTCGCTACTTCCAGCCTGCTCCACTTGATTTATTACTTCTATCAACCTGCCGTTTACATATGTGATGGCCTCGCCTGTTTTTTCTAGGCTAGTGTTGGCACAGTCTACTGTGTTATCAACAGCATTAAACATTACCACTAGATTTCCAAATGTTTCTCCTACTGCGTTTAGTAGCTTTCCTGTATTATCCAATGTTCCTGTCAAAGAACCTAGGCCTTTACTAATCTTTGGTGACAGTTCATTTTTGAAAGTATTTCTTACTGCTGCAATCTCATTTTTTGAGTACGAAATAGAATCCCTTAATTTTCCTGCTTCTTCATTTGTTACAGCATCCATATCTATGTCAGATAATTTTTCAATTTCAGTTTCAAGATACTGTATATCCTCCTGATTTAAGGCAACCTTCTCATCAAGCTTCTTTTTTATTGATTCGTATCTTGCGTCCAATTGTCGTTTTACGGGTGTTAAATCTATAAAGTGCCCTAACAGTGATTGTTCAATATCTTGAATTAGTGCGTTAATAGCATTCTTATAATCCTCTAGAGCTTCTTCTCCTATATCCTCTGGAAGACTATCGATAAGAATTTTTAATTTAGCTAACTCAATTAAAGCTTTTTGGGTATGCTTTGCTATTTCAGCTGCATCTTCTGTTGCTGAAGCTAAGTCGAGTTCTTTATCAATCCCATCTATTTTTTCATTTATTAAATCCATTGTGGAGTTGACATTTCCTGAAAAGCTATTGATGGTAGTTTTGGCATCTGCAGATACTTTGGCGGACTGTTGTACTGCGTTGGCACTGACCTTAGCCTGTGCCTTTAGATTTCCAGCATCTGTCTTTGCTTGTTCCAAAGAAGCCTTTAGTTTAGTATCATTTTCTATAATTTTATTGATGGTGTTTTGATAGCTAGTTAGGTCTGCACTAAGGGTCCTAAGCTTTTCTAAGGATTTTTCCAACCCTCCTTTTTCTTGAATCTCATCAGATACTTCTGAGGCATCAGAAAAAAGCGTGCTTACCACCACCTGAGTAAAAGCCACGTTAATATTGTTTTGCAGAGTTTGAACCACTGTGTCTGAAATTTTAGTCGCAACTGGATTTTTCTTTTGATTCTCATAGAAATGCAGAGTAGGTCTTTCTACTTCCTCTGTAAGAACATTGTACATATTGTAAGAAAAATCTTCATCCACAACTACTGCTGCATAATACTTGCCGCTGTTAACTCCATCAATTGCCTCCTTGCTAGAGTTTACAAACTGCCAGTTTACAGCAGTATTTTCGTGAAGATTTTCAATTATTGTATCTCCCTGGTTGTGATACTGCCCCTCGTCGTCGGTAAAGCCCTTGTCCAAAGAAATGGCCGCGAATTGTAAAGCTCCCGTGTTGCCATAGGGATTCCAGTTAGAATATATATTAAACCATGCGTACAAAGCTGGCAGGAAGCAAATTCCTACCACTATAACTAAAGCAAAGAAATTTTTTAATAAACTCACAACATCATCCAAAAAAATTCTCTTTATGGTTTTCATTGTATGTTCCTTTATTTATAAATCTGACGCATCGCAAATCTTAATGTTGTTTCTGCTCTGCTGCTTTACTTCGTATAGCATTTTGTCTGCCCCTTGTAGGTATGCAAATAGACTGGCATCTCTAATAGGTGTGCCATAACAAATACCTTGTGAAATGGTAACCCTGTTTTCCGAAAGGGAAAATCTGTGTTCCCAATTTGCATCGTAGATTTCCTTTTTAAGGCGATTTGCTTTTTCCTCCACCATTTCTCTTGGAAGCCCCTCATATATAATGACAAATTCGTCACCACCGTATCTGGCTGTAAATATGCCGTCTTCCTTTGCAAGCTCGATTAGTTTTGCTGCGATAAACTTGATACAATCGTCTCCCGCTTGATGTCCATAGTTGTCGTTATACTGTTTAAAGAAATCGATATCAAGTATCTCTACCGCAATTGAAGACCTGTTAATAAGGGCTTTTTCAAAGGCTTCCTCACTATACTCATTAAGTTTCAGCCTATTATACATCCCTGTTAATGGGTCTGTCTCTGAACGTTTTTGTAAAAATGTATTCTCCTCTTCAACTTTTCTATTGATTTGTGTAAGCTCCATATACGAATTGCGCATTACGATCATGTTGCTTACCATCAACCTGTTTTCTCGCTCCATATATTCAGAAAGCTCGAAATACAGAACCGATGCTATCTTATATTCTTCTATTTGTCCTACTCTACGATAATATCTAATCTTTAAGGTAAGGAGCTTGCGCTCAAGATTCTTGATAGATGTATGCTTTGTCAAATCGTCTAAAACCGTGTAGGCCTTAAAGAAATCATCGTACTTTTCTGTAGAAAGTAACATGCTTAAATAATCATAGAAATCATCAAATACATCAAGTATTGGCATGCTTGTGCTAGTGTTTTTGTTTACCATATCTATCCAGTAATCTCTAGCTTCATTTTCTCCAATAGCCTGATGAACTCTTGCAAAGAAACAGTATATAACTATCTTTTCCATATCCTGCAAATATGGCAGACAGTCAAATCTAAGCTTTCGCTCTATCTCTAAATACTTTTCCTCTCGATCTAGTTTAAGATAGGCTCTACCCATACCAAGCATGATGGCTGTTATGTTTTCAATGTAGCCTTCCATATTTCTATGTTCAAGTAAGTATCTATATGCAATTTCTGTATGGGAAATAGCTTTTTGGAATTCCTCGATATTTAGGTAAAGAGAACCTAAATTCATGTGAATCATCCACTCTATGTCAGGCAAACAATAGTCCTGACAAATTGTGATTGCCTTGATAAAGTAATCAAGGGCAAATGGCGCATTACCGCGGTTTAAAGAAACTATTCCTAGCATATTGTTTGCAATGGCCACGTAACCCCATTCTTTAACGTGTTCCATTGGCCCCATGCAGGATAGCATTTGAGAATAAAAATTAGATGCGTCATTAAGGAGATAATATGTTTCTCCTTTTGAAAAATAGGCATAACCTATCAAGGCATCATCCTTCATGCCTTTTCCATAGGCAAGTAGTTTGTCGCTAGCTTTTAACACAGCGCTAGGGTCCTTGCCTCTATTCTTTTGTATTTCTCCTATGAGAAGCTGCACTTCTCGATTATAGCCGCCAACATCCATATTGTCCGATCTCCAAGTATTGCTTATGAATTATTTTATAACGACTTTAATATATTTGTAAGCTTGGCAAAATCTTCAAGGGATAAAGCCTCACCTCTAATTGTAGGGCTAAATCCTGCTTTTTCGATTGCCTCAGCTATTTGCTCCTTTGAATAGTGAAGACCATTGCTAAGTCCGTTCTGCAGGGTCTTTCTGCGTTGATTAAATGATGCTCTGATAATCTTAAATAAAAGCTTTTCATCACATTCAACTGGTGGATTGTCATGACACTTTAAGGTAATGACTGTGCTTGATACCTTTGGCTGTGGCATAAAACAGCTAGGTGGTACCTCGCAAACTATCTCAGGATTGCTGTAGTACTGTACAGCAAGAGAAAGTGCACCGTACTCCTTGGAGCCAGGACCTTCCTTCATTCTGTCTGCCACCTCTTTTTGAATCATGATAGTGATAGATTCAAGTGGTACGTGGCTTTCAAATAATCCCATGATAATTGGTGTTGTAATATAGTATGGCAAATTGGCAACCACTTTTATAGGCTTGCCTGCATTTTTTTCCTCTGCCAATTTATTAATATCAACCTTTAAAATATCCTGGTTGATTACTGTCCAATTCTTGTAAGTAGATAATGTGTCATCCAAAATAGGGATAAGAGTCTTGTCTATTTCTACAGCAACAACTTCTCTTGCTTCCTCACAAAGGCGCTGAGTCATGGTTCCAATACCAGGACCAATCTCAAGAACAAAATCATCCTTGGTAATTCCTGCTGCATCAATAATGCTATCAAGAACGTTTCCATCTATGAGAAAGTTCTGTCCGTATTTTTTTTGAAAAGAAAAACCATGGGCCTCAAGTACGGCTTTGGTGTAAGTTGGATTGCTTAAGTATGCCATATCTTATCCTTTTACTTTTGAATATATTTTAAGAGCGTTTTCGTAGGTAACTTTTTCTACCTCTTCAACGCTGACATTTTTAATCTGTGCTATTTTTTCTGCAATGTATTTTAAATAAATAGATGAATTGCGCTGTCCCCTAAATGGCTCTGGTGCCATGTATGGACAATCTGTTTCGAGAACTATGCTAGAAAGTGGTATTGCCTCAACAGTCTCCACCAGCTTGCGACCATTTTTAAAAGTTACTACTCCGCCTACGCCGATGTACCAGCCCATCTTTACATACTCTAATGCTAATTCTTTTGAGTAAGAATAGCAATGGACAATACCTTTATTATCCTGTGTATTATACCCTACAATTGTGTTAAAAGTGTCTTCTGCCGCATCTCTAGAGTGTATAACTACTGGCAATTTCAGCTCTTTTGCAAGGTCAAGCTGCTTGTTAAACCAAAGACGCTGCTTGGCTCTTTGCTCCTCATCCTTTACCCAGTAATAGTCTAGACCTATCTCTCCAATGGCCACCACCTTTGGATTGGAGGCGTTTTGACGTATCCAGTCTAAGGCTTCATCAGACATATCCTCTAGATTCTCTGGATGAATGCCAAGGGCAGCATAGACATCATCATAGGTAGTTGCAAGCTCTAATGAGTCCTTGCAGCCTTTGAAACTAGCTCCAATATTAACTATTTTTCCTATGTTGTTTTCCCTCAATAAATGAGAAAGAAGTTCGACTCTATCCCCGTCGAACTTCTCATCATCATAATGAGCATGTGTTTCGAATATCATTGCATACCTCATTTTTCTCCCGCCAGTTACGTATACAATCCCAAATTTGCTTTCAGTCACTACATGTTCCTTTCAGCAAAATAGGAGATTGTCTACTACTGGCTAGCTCTAAATCTGCCTAGCATATTTCAGCACCATTTGGCATAGCCTTCTCTGGGGTCATAAGTGCAAGGTTGCCTTCTGCATCCTCTGCACAAAGTAACATTCCCTCTGACAACACTCCTGCAAGCTTAGCTGGCTTGAGGTTTACAAGAACCATAACCTTCTTTCCAACCATCTCCTCTGGAGAATAGAACTTGCTGATTCCTGAAACAATCTGCTTAGTTGTAGAACCAATCTTTACCTGAGAGCAAAGAAGCTTCTTTGAGCCCTTAACTGCCTCGCAGGCTACAATCTTTCCTACCTGGAACTGCATCTTCATGAAATCATCAAATGTAATCTCTGGCTTAGCCTCAATATCGATACCCTGCTCGTCATCCTCTTCCTCAGGCTCTGCTGGATGAAGCTCAGCTACCTTTGCCATAACCTCATCAAGGTCGAGACGTGCAAAGAGAATCTCTGGTGCATCTGTAACCTTATCGCCATTTACATAATGACCAAATGTTGAAAGCTCATCATATGGAATCTCTTTTGCTCCAATCTGAGCTAAAATCTTTTCTGAAGTCTCTGGCATAAATGCCTTTAACAATGTAGCACCAATTGAAATGCCTTCAACGAGGTTGTAAAGAACAGTTGCAAGTCTATCCTGCTTTGCCTCATCCTTTGCAAGTGCCCATGGCATTGTCTCGTCAATATATTTGTTACATCTCTTAAAGAGATTGAAAACTTCTGTGATTGCGTCAGCTACACGAAGGTCTGCCATCTTGTCCTCAACAGACTTAACTGTTCCTGTAACCACTGCCTTAAGATCTGCGTCAACTTCCTCTGTAACACCTTTGTTCTCAACTACTCCGCCAAAATACTTGTTGCTCATTGAGATTGTACGATTTACAAGGTTACCAAGTGTGTTTGCAAGGTCTGAATTTACACGCTCAACCATAAGTGGCCATGAGATAGCACCGTCGTTTTCAAATGGCATCTCGTGAAGCACGAAATATCTAACAGCATCTACACCAAAGATCTCAACAAGCTCATCAGCGTAAATAACATTACCCTTTGACTTAGACATCTTGTCGTCCTCACCATCTGAAGACTTTGTAAGAAGCCAAGGATGACCAAATACCTGCTTTGGAAGAGGTAAATCAAGAGCCATCAAAAAGATTGGCCAGTAAATTGTGTGGAAACGAATAATATCCTTTCCTATAAGGTGAAGATCAGCAGGCCAAAGTGCCTTGAACTGATCTGTTGACTCGCCGTCACATTCGTAACCAATACCAGTTATATAGTTAGTGAGAGCATCAAGCCATACATACACTACGTGCTTTGGATCAAAATCAACTGGAATACCCCATTTAAAAGAAGTACGGCTGACACAAAGATCCTGTAAGCCTGGAAGTAAGAAGTTGTTCATCATCTCGTTCTTACGTGATACAGGCTGAATAAACTCAGGATGTGTATTGATATATTCAATAAGCTTGTCTGCGTACTTGCTCATCTTGAAGAAGTAAGCCTCTTCCTTAGCTGGCTGAACCTCTCTGCCACAGTCTGGGCACTTGCCATCTACAAGCTGGGACTCTGTCCAGAATGATTCACAAGGGGTACAATAAAGTCCCTCGTAAGAGCTCTTATAAATATCGCCCTTATCATAAAGCTTTTTGAAAATCTTCTTAACCTGCTTCTCATGATCCTCATCTGTTGTACGGATGAACTTATCATAAGATGTATTCATCAAATCCCAAATAGACTTAACCTGTCCTGAGACATTATCTACAAATTCCTTTGGTGTAATACCAGCCTCTGCAGCCTTAAGCTCGATTTTCTGACCGTGCTCATCTGTACCTGTCTGGAAAAATACATCGTATCCCTCCTGACGACGGAAACGAGCAATACTATCAGCCAAAACGATTTCATAAGTATTTCCAATGTGTGGCTTACCTGATGTGTAAGCGATTGCAGTAGTAATGTAATAATTGCCTTTGCTTCCCATTCTCTCTAAACTCCTACTCTTCAAAAATATCGTCTATCTTCTCTCCGCAAGCACTGCAAAACTTTGAGCCTGACTTTACAAGTGCGCCACATTTAGGACATGCCTTGCCGCCTTTAAGACTCATAATCTCGTCGGAGATTTCTTTAAGTCTGAGATGAACAGCTGTGATTTCTTTAATCTCTTCGCTTTCCTCATCCTTATGCTCTTCATAATATTTACGACCAAGTTTTTCATAAAGCTTGAGAAGTTCACTTTCCTTGACCTTCTTGTCGTATTGAAGCTTGGTCATATCACCAGCATTTTGGGCCATCTTGCCAATATCTCTAGTTGTATTTGCAATACCTTCTGAAAGTTCATCTAAAAATCCCATATCCTTACCTCCTTCTTCATGAAAAACCCCTCTAAACCTTTTGATTTTATCATAAGAATCAAGTTTTTACCACCGTCATATAGACAACAAGTGCCACATTTTACACTATTCCACCATCTCGGATGATGATGTATGCCAAGTAACCTACATAAAGTAAAAGCATAATGACGCCCTGTGCCCTTGCTATGCTTTTTTTCTTGGCGCACATAAGCCATACAATAAGGGAAAAGCCTAAAAGTATGCAGGCATCAATAGCATTTACTGTACGATAATCCATTGGTGATATAGCTGCTGCTGTTCCTAGAATAAGTAAAATGTTAAATACATTTGAGCCAACTACATTTCCGATTGCCATATCAAGCTCATTTTTCCTTGCGGCAACTACTGATGTTACTAGCTCTGGAAGAGATGTTCCAAGTGCCACAATTGTAAGTCCTACAAGAGTTTCTGACATACCAAACTTTAAAGCTAAGGTAGTACATGAGCTTACAACCCAGTCTCCACCAAATTTGATGGCAACTGCTCCACCAACAATGTAAATCAGGCAAAGCCAGGTTGGAATATCTACAATCTCCTTTTCCTCTTCTGCTTCAAGTGCTGCCTGATTTCTTGATTTCTTTGCAGCACGAAGCATAGATAAAAGAAAATAAACAAATGCGGCTAAAAGTATTACGCCGTCAAGATGTCCCACTTCACCACCTATAAGTCCCATTACCATAAGTGCAATGGCACATACCATTGAAAATGGAAAATCCTTTTTAATAGTGTCGTCTGCTACCTCTAAAACTGAAAACAAAGCGCAGCTTCCAAGAACGACCATAAGGTTGAAAATGTTTGAGCCAATGACGTTTCCTATTGCAAGCTGATTGCTTCCTGCCATTGACGCTGTAACTGACACGGAAAGCTCTGGAAGGGATGTACCCATAGCCACAATTGTCATACCGATTACAAGGGCTGGCACATGAAGCTTTTTAGCTACCGCCGATGCACCTTCCACAAAGAAATCTGCTCCCTTAATCAAGAACACAAATCCTATTACAAGTAAAATTAAAGCTCCTGGTATTGTCTGTAAAAACGCTGTCATATTCCCCTCCTAAAAACCAAAAGTAAGTCCCATGGTGTGCTCAAGTAAAATCTTGGTTCCGATTATTATAAGTATAGTTCCACCAACTAGCTGAGCCTTTGCCTTAAATCTATCTCCAAATATGTTTCCTACATATACACCACCTAAAGAAATCACAAAGGTTGTGACTCCAATGATTGAGATAGCTCTATATATGTTAAAGTCCTTGATAAATGAAAATGTAACTCCGCAAGCCAAGGCATCGATACTAGTTGCTATAGCAAGAAGTACTAATTCCTTAATATCAAGTGGAGGGTCCATCTCCTCAATAACGTCGACTTCCTTCCATTCACGAATAGCATCACAAACCATTTTGCCACCTATATATAAAAGCAAAAAGAATGCAATCCAGTGATCATACTCTACTATCTTCTTTGCGAAGGTACTTCCCAATATCCAACCTATAAAAGGCATTAAGGCCTGAAATCCTCCGAAAAATAAAGCGATGACAAACATCTGCTTTTTATTTACTTTTCTCATAGCAAGTCCTTTGCATATTGCGACAGCAAACGCATCCATGGACAAGCCTACTCCAATAAAAAAAATATCCAGTATACTCATTTTTTGTTCCCATTAATAAAAATATTATGCTGATTTCTACTTCAACTGATAATATTTATGAAGTTTTTTCAACAGCACTGTTTTTATGATAGTTTTTCTAATAGGTAAATGCAATTGTTTCTATAAGAAAAACGCCAAAAACCTGAGATAATTATATCCCAGGTTTTAATAGATTATTACCTGGCTTTTTCCAGATTCTAATCTTATCTTATATTTTCGATTTCTTCTTCTTGTTAGAATAATAATTTACAATTATATAGCCTGCTATTCCACCCATGATACCTGTGGCTGTTCCCACAATTACATCTGTAGGCCAATGAACAAATAGGTAAAGTCTACTAAAGGCTATTGCTCCAGCCAAAATTAATGCCGGAACACCCAGCTTTTTGTTTCTAGTAAAAATAGCTGTAGCCACTGCAAAGGATGCATTAGTATGTCCTGATGGGAATGAATAATCTACAGGATTTGTGGTAAGTAATTGTATTCCTGGCTCCAACCAACAAGGTCTGCACCTCATTAACTCAGGCTTTAAAATCAGATTGCAAATTAAAGCTGATATCGCCAAGCCAACCACAGCCTGAACACCCACCTTTCGATTATATGGTAAAACCAAAAAAAGAATGACTACCAATATCCAAAACCAGCCTGCATCTCCAAGAAATGTAATCTTTGGCATAATAAAATCTAAAAAATTACTATGCTTATCTTGAAGCCAATGAAGGAAATCTAATTCCCACTGGAAATAAAATACATTTCCAATATTATCCACTTATGACTCCTCCCTATTTCTCACAATTTTTTTCTTAGCTTAATAATCAGTTTACAAGTGAATTCTACAAGATTATAGCTAATGACCGCCCCTATTGTTCCTGTGACTATCCCACCAATTATATCTGTTGGCCAATGAACAAACAAATACATTCTGCTGAAGGCTATTAAAGAAGCCAAAATCAGCACTGGAATTCCAAGCCTTTTACTTCTAGAAAAAATAGCTACCGCCACTGCAAAGGCTGCATTTGAGTGACCCGATGGGAATGAATAATCCTTTGGGGATTTTATTAACATTGGAATATCGGGCTCCAACCAACAAGGTCTACACCTCATGATTTCTGGCTTTAAAATATGCTTACAAAAAAGGTAGGTAAGCAACAAACTAATTGCCGCCTGTAATCCCATTTTTCTGTTAAATGGAAGTATTAATAAAACGACTATCAAAACTACCCAAAACCAACAATGGTAGCCTAACTGCGTTACTTTTGGCATTATTTTATCCAACAAGGGATTATGTATCTTTTGAATCCAGTGAAGAAAATCCAATTCCCACTGAAAATAAAAAATATTACCTATGTTATTCATTTCATTATTCTCCAAAAAAGGCTTACGCCATCTTAATTGTATTTTGCTTTATTCTATCAATAACCTTGTAAATACCATTGATTATAAAATAGCTGACAACTGCGCTAAATGCTCCTGAAATAATACCGCCTAAAATATCAGTTGGCCAATGTACGAATAAATACATTCTGCTAATTGCAATTCCTGTTGCAAGAATAACCATTGATATCCCAATCTTCTTGCTTCTAAATAAAAATCCCAGCGCCACTGCAAAAGCCGCATTTGTATGACCTGATGGGAATGAATAGCTATTTGGTACCTCCACTAACATTTTCACCGTAGGCTCAAACCAACATGGTCTGCATCTAAAAAATAAATCCTTGAGAAAACAATTACAAATCAAGTATGCAATTAAAAGTGATAAAAGCGCATTGACTGCACTCTTTCTGTTAATTGGCAAAATCAAAAATACCAAAATAGGTATTAAAAATACTGGACTATCGCATAAATTAGTTAATCCCTTCATGATTGAATCAAGGATTGGATTATGTATACTTTGCAACCAATGTAAAAACTCTAACTCCCACCGAAAATAAAAAATCGTTCCTAAGTTTTCCATGTTCGTACCTTTCTTTCGTTTTTTTCCTCGATATTCTAACACAAACAAAAGAAAAATACTACGACTATCGTAATAAAAATTATTAAATTTTTTCTTAACAGGAAAATCTTATTTGAATTTTATTTAATAAAGGGGCTAAAGCCATAGCTCTAACCCCTCTCAATAACATCTATTATACTGTAATCTTGCAGAAAGACTTCTTGCCCTTCTTGAGAAGGAACTCCTCTGCAAATGCTGACTTTTCGTATACGGTAAATGGATCTGAAACCTTTTCTCCATTTACTGAAACGCCACCCTGCTGCACTGCACGACGAGCTTCTGCACGGCTTGTTGTAAGACCAGCAGATACAAGAATCTGTAAAATATCAACCTTGCCATCTCTAAAGTCTTCGTCTGATAATGTATGGCTAGGTACATTCTCTGAGTTTGCACCGCCTGCAAAGAGAGCCTTTGATGCCTCTCTGGCCTTATCAGCCTCCTCTGTTCCATGAACCATCTGAGTAAGCTCATAAGCTAAGATATCCTTTGCCTCGTTAAGCTTAGCACCTTCCCAGCTATCCATTTCCTTAATCTGCTCGATAGGAAGGAATGTAAGCATGCGGATACACTTAAGAACATCTGCATCAGCCACGTTTCTCCAGTACTGGTAGAAATCAAATGGTGATGTCTTGTTGGCATCGAGCCATACTGCGTTACCAGCTGTCTTTCCCATCTTCTTGCCCTGTGAGTCAGTAAGAAGTGTGATTGTCATAGCGTGAGCATCCTTACCAAGCTTACGTCTGATAAGCTCTGTACCGCCAAGCATATTTGACCACTGGTCATCGCCACCAAACTCAAGGTTACAGTTGTATTTCTGGAACATGTAATAGAAGTCGTAAGACTGCATAATCATGTAGTTAAACTCAAGGAATGAAAGACCCTTTTCCATGCGCTGCTTGTAGCACTCTGCTCTAAGCATGTTGTTAACAGAAAAGCATGCTCCTACCTCACGAAGTAAATCAACGTAGTTAAGGTCAAGTAACCAATCTGCATTGTTGACCATAAGTGCCTTGCCATCAGAGAAATCAATGAAACGCTCCATTTGCTTTTTGAAGCATGCTGCATTGTGATCGATGTCCTCTCTAGTGAGCATCTTTCTCATATCTGTACGTCCAGATGGATCACCAATCATGGTTGTACCGCCACCGATAAGAGCGATAGGCTTGTTGCCTGCCATCTGAAGTCTCTTCATAAGAGTAAGGGCCATAAAGTGTCCTGCTGTAAGGCTGTCTGCTGTACAATCGAAGCCAATATAAAATGTAGCCTTGCCCTCGTTTATTAATTTTTTAATTTCTTCTTCGTTAGTAACCTGAGCAATAAGGCCACGTTCAACTAACTCGTCATAAATTGTCATTGCATGTTCCTCCTTACAAGATTTATAGCAAAAATCCCTCGCCCCCATTACTAGGGTCGAGGGATAAATAAGAGGTGCCAGACGGATTTGAACCGCCGATCAGGGAGTTGCAGTCCCATGCCTTACCACTTGGCTATGGCACCAAAAGGAAATAAATTTTTGAAGCGAAGCGGAAAAAAATTTGTTTCCCACGACGCGACCTCTTCGGCGAAGCCGATTACAATGGAGCGTCTTCCCGCATAACAGGAAGTACCTTTGTAACTCTATCTTCCTCTAAAGGAAAAAACGGAGAAGGAGGGATTTGAACCCTCGCGCCGGTTGCCCGACCTACACCCTTAGCAGGGGCGCCTCTTCGGCCTCTTGAGTACTTCTCCAAGTTGTAGGTGTCTATCGTATTTCTTCGACGCAAGTGTTATTCTACTAGAGTAGGCCATAGATGTCAACAAAAAAATGGCCTTTTTTCTAGAAAAAATAAGGGGAAATCAAAATTGATTTCCCCTAAAATTTTTCGTACTGAAATACTTAATTTAATTATACATTTACCAATTTATTCAGCTGTCTTTTTTGCATACATATAGTAAATGTTCTGGTTCTTAGTAACGTATACTCCAGTTACATTAGACTTCTGAAGGAAGATATGGTTGTAGAAGTATACAGGTACTACTGCATATGTACTCATAAGCATATCCTCAGCCTCATGCATGAGATCTGCACGCTTTGCGTAATCAGTCTCTGCGTAAATCTTCTGGATAAGAGCATCATATTCTTTCCAATCTGGAGCTGCTGCTGTTGGGTTCTTACCAAACTGCATGTCGTTGTTACCACCGTCTGATACCCACATCTCAAGCATGTTGATTGGATCGTTGAAGTCTGCAATCCATCCCTCACGAGCAATATCAAACTTACCAGCTTTTCTATCTTCAAGGAATACGTTCCAGTCTTCTGTCTCAACCTTTACATTGATACCAACCTTACCCCAATCCTGCTGGATTAATGTTGCAACACCTTCATGTGTTGTTGATGGGTTTGTAAGGTATGTAACTTCAAGAGCTGGAGAGATGTCATATGTTCCATCACCCTTCTCTGTGAACTTGTATCCACACTCCTCAAGAAGCTTTACTGCTTCCTCTACGTTGTTAGCACCTGTTGTTGTAGCATCATAATATCCGAAATCATCTGCCTCGAATGTGCCACCGTTACCATCAGCCATTCCATCTGGGATAAATGTATCTGCAGGAGTCTTTTCTGTAGGCTCTACAGTTTCAACAATCCACTGACGGTCGATAAGAAGTGAAAGAGCCTGACGCATCTTTGTAGCCTGCTCTGGTGTAAGACCATCGAAAATCTTAGAGTTTACGTTGAAACCAACATAATATGTTCCAAGTGTATCAACTATGTTAAACTCTGGGTTACCCTTAAGTGTCTCAATTTCATCAGATGGAATCTTCTGATCTACGAAATCGATATCACCATTGTTGTATGCAGCGTAGATTGCTGTATCATCCTCTGAAAGCATGAACTCAAGCTTCTCGATTTCTACTTCATCAGCTCTGTAGAAATTTGGATTCTTCTCATAAGTCATAGATGATTTATGCTTCCAGTCTGTAAGGGTATAAGCACCGTTGCATACAAAACCTGGCTTCTGAGCCCAAGCACCTGGTGCTGTTCCATCTGGATTAGCTTCCTCTACACCCTTCTGATATACAGGCATGAATGTTGGGAATGCAAGTAAATCGTAGAAATATGCACATGGAGCATTTAACTCTACTTCAAGAGTGTAATCATCTGTTGCTTTAACCTTAAGTGTTCCGTCATCGTTTGTTGCAATAGGAGCAAACATATAAGCATAATCAGCTGCTGTTTCCTCAGCTACTGCACGGTTCCAGCTGTAAACAAAATCATTTGCTGTAAGCTCCTCACCGTTTGACCACTTTGACTCGATAAGTTTAATTGTGTAGTGCTTTCCATCCTCTGAAACCTCTGGCTCACCGTCAGCAAGAGCTGGAACAGGAGTGTTGTTCTCATCGAGGGTATAAAGACCTACGAATGTGTTAACAGCAAGAACTGCTCCATCAACTGCTGAGTTGAGAGTTGGATCAAGATAATCTGGCTCTCCACCAACGTTGATTTTAAGAGTTGTTGTGTCTGTGTTAATTTTTGTAGCTTCTGCAGTTGCAGAACCATCTCCACCGTTTGAAGAAGAAGGCTTCTGACCTTTGTTACCGCAAGCTACAAGGCTTGTTGCTGCCATAGTTGCAACAAGTAAAACTGCGATAAGTTTTCTTTTCATTCTTCTTTCTCCTTATAAATTTATTTATCTTAAGCTGGTAAGCTTAAAATCCCTTTTTAATTATTCAATCAATCCCCCTACAATTGACTTGAATATTTCAAAGAAAAATTATTTGTTCCAACAAGCAACGAAATGTCTGTTTCCTCTATCCTTAAGAGGTGGCATTTCCTTTGCACACTGCTCAGTTGCATAAGCACATCTAGTTCTAAATGGACATCCGCTTGGCATTTTAAGAGGGCTTGGAACATCTCCCTCCAAAATGATTCTCTTGCTGTTTCTAGCTGTCTCTGGATCTGGAATAGGTACAGCCGAAAGAAGCGAGAGAGTATATGGATGAACTGGATTATTATTTAAATCATCAGCATCTGCGATTTCCATAATGTGACCTAAGTACATTACAGCAATTCTATCTGAGATGTGATGAACAACTAGCAAATCGTGTGCGATAAATAAATATGCTACCCCAAGCTTTTCCTGAAGCTCCTCAAACATATTTACCACCTGCGCCTGAATTGAAACATCAAGAGCTGAAACTGGCTCATCGCAAACTATAAACTTTGGATTTACAGCAAGGGCTCTTGCGATACCAATACGCTGACGCTGTCCGCCTGAGAACTCATGTGCATAACGCATTGCATGCTCAGCATTAAGTCCTACAGTCTCCATAAGAGATAGTATTTTGTCGCGTCGCTCACTCTTGGAAGAGTAGAGCTTGTGTACATCAAGAGGCTCACCGATAATGTCCTCAACTGTCATTCTAGGATCAAGTGATGAATAAGGATCCTGGAATACCATCTGCATCTCTCTACGATATGGATGCATGTCTACATCTATTTTATTTTCACTGTCAAAAAGAACGTTTCCATCAAATATAATTCGACCAGCTGTTGGCTGATAGAGACGTAGAAGAGTACGACCAACTGTAGTCTTACCACAACCTGATTCTCCAACAAGACCAAGGGTTTCACCTGGCTTGATTGCAAATGAAATATCATCAACAGCCTTAAGTGGTACTGTTCTAAATCCTTCCTTGATAGGGAAGTACTGCTTTAAATGTTCTACCTCAAGGAGGTATTTTTCTTCACTCATGATTATGCCTCCTTACTTTCATATAATTCTTTAACATTCATCCAGCAGCTCGCCAAATGAGAATCGCTAATTCTAAGCTCATCTGGTACCTGATTAAGACAAATCTTCATTGCCGCATCGCATCTTGGACAGAAAGCACAGCCCTCTGGCATGTTAAGAAGATTAATAGGTGTACCACCGATTGGAACTAACTTTTCCTTCATGTTGTCCTTGCGAGGGATAGAACGAAGTAATCCCTTTGTATATTCATGAGCTGGTCTGTAGAAAATATCATCTGCTGTTCCTCGCTCACATACACGGCCACCGTACATAACAATGATTTCATCACACATGTTTGCAATAACTCCAAGGTCATGTGTAACCATGATGATAGCCATACCAAGCTTCTTTTGAAGCTCCTGCATAAGCTCCAAAATCTGCGCCTGAATTGTAACATCAAGTGCTGTTGTTGGCTCATCTGCAATAAGGATATCTGGCTCACAAGCAAGAGCCATGGCAATCATATCACGCTGTCTCATACCACCTGAGTGCTCGTGTGGATACTGATTGATACGCTTTTCCGGGTCATTAACGCCAACTAATTTTAAAAGCTCAATAGCTCTTTCCTTTGCCTGAGCTCTATTTTTGTTTGTATGAAGCATAATTGCTTCTTCAAGCTGATAACCTACTGTAAATACAGGGTTTAAGCTTGTCATAGGGTCCTGGAAAATAATAGAGCATTTACTTCCTCTAAACTTTTGCATTTCCCTTTCAGAATATTTTGTAATATCTTCGCCCTTAAAGAGAACCTCACCACTTGTGATGCGTCCTGTCTGAGCGAGAATCTGCATAATTGAATAAGCTGTAACGGATTTACCTGAGCCAGACTCACCTACGATACCCAGAGTCTTTCCTGGTTCAATTTTAAAATTAACACCATTAACAGCCTTGACCTCACCTGAATCTGTAAAAAAGCTTGTATGGAGGTCATTCACTTCAAGAACATATTTTGAATCTGCCATAATTACCTCCTGATTAATCAAGCTTTGTATCGAATGCATCTCTAAGACCATCACCAAGAAGGTTGAGTGCAAGTACGATTAAGCAAATAATAACTGCTGGTATAACCAGTCTTTCCGGATAAGTCTGCATACCGGCTCTTGCATCATTGGCAAGTGAGCCAAGTGATGAAAGTGGAATAGATACACCAAGTCCCAAGAACGACAAGTAGCTCTCTGTGAAGATAGCACTTGGAATCTGAAGGGCAGTGGTGATGATAATTACTGACAAGCAGTTTGGCAAAATATGTTTTATTAAAATCTTGCGGTTAGATGTACCAATACATTTTGCTGCAAGTACATATTCATTGTTTTTGATAGTAAGAATCTGACCTCTGATAAGACGGGCCATACTTACCCAATAGAGGAGACCAAATACTATAAACATTGAAATCATATTGGTTCCAAGTTTTGAAAATACGGTTCCTGCTAATTTTCCTCCTAATACTTCTTTAAGTACTACTGATAAAAGGATAATTATCAGCATATCAGGAAGGGAATAAATAATATCTACGATTCTCATCATAATAAGGTCAACTTTGCCACCAAAGTAGCCTGCCACTGAACCATAAATAATACCAATAAGAACTACCATAAGTGCTGCAACAACACCTACAGCAAGTGATACTCTTGTACCATAAATAACACGAATAAAGTAATCACGACCTAAGCCGTCTGTACCAAAAATATGAGGGAATAAATCCTCTCCGGTTTCATCCATGTATATAAGTTCCTTGTCGGAATAACACATGAAACTAAGGTTTGTCATTGTCTTATCGCGCTGTCCATTTACAGTAACTACCTCGTCGTAGCTGTATGGAACAAAATGTGGCGCAATAATAATAACTAAAAGAATTGCAAATAAAACAACTATACTTGCCATTGCAAGTGGGTTTTTGCGAAGGCGTCTCATTCCATCCTTAAAGAATGTTGTAGATTCGCCCATAACGTCCTTTTGACGCTTTTCTTCATCTGTAGCTTTCTCAAAATTGCCTGCATTGAACTTTGATAAATCAACCTGGGCAGAGAGGAAGCTTCTTTTCATCTCTTTATTATCCAAATCTAACTTCCTCCTAATCCAGTTTAATTCTAGGGTCAACAAACTTGTAAACAATATCTGTAAGTAAGTTTGCTACAACCATAAGCATTGCAAGGAAAATTGTAACTGCCATTATTGTTGGGTAATCTCTTGATGTGATAGAAGTTACAAAAGTAGAGCCAAGTCCACCGATTGTAAAAATATTTTCTACAACCATTGAACCAGTTAAGATGTAGGCAACCATAGGGCCAACGTAAGTAATAACTGGAATAAGTGCATTTCTAAGGGCATGCAGGAAAATAACTTTTAACTTTGAAACGCCCTTTGCTCTTGCTGTTCTGATGTAATCCTGATTAAGAGCATCTAGCATACTTGTCTTGGTAAGACGTGTGATATATGCCATTGGATATACTGCAAGTGCTATTACCGGAAGAGTATAGTTTGGATCTGTTGCAGAATAAACTGGGAACCAGCCTAACTTCAAACAGAATACAAGTAATAGCAAGGTTGCTAGTACAAAGGACGGCATGGCCGTGCCTAGAGTTGTAAAGAATATTATCAATCTATCCGGTAATTTATTTCTTGTTAACGCTGCTATGGCACCGAGAATGATTCCGATGATAATAGCAAAGATTGATGCCATTCCTCCAAGTTTAGCGGAAACAGCAAATTTTTTAATCATGTCATCCCAAATTGGACGACCTGTCTTAAGTGAAACTCCCCAATCGCCATGAAGAATGTCCTTCATGTAAAGTACATACTGTTCGCCAACAGGCTTGTCTAAGTTGTACCTTTCTTCAAGCTCTTTTAGTGTCTTCTCTGACAAGGCCTTCTCTTTGTTGAATGGTCCACCTGGAATAGCGTTCATTGCAAAGAATGTTATCATTGTTATTATCCAAATAGACACTATCGCCAGTAAAATTCGTTTTGCGATATATTTAGCCAAAACAGTAACTCCTTTTCTTCTTTTCTTTTATT
>JAILGH010000018.1 GCA_024697025.1 Pseudobutyrivibrio sp. | reverse complement strand
AGTTCGAATGCAGATTTCTTTTGTGATGGAACCCTCTAGATATGCTTCAAGAATGAAATACATTAGTATAATAGGAACCTTCATAAACATACCCTTAAGAAAGGACATGACAAACGCGCCGTAGATTCTGCCTTTATATTTTCCGGAAACACCTATTATTCGCTTGATTAATCCTAACATGCTTCCACCTCATTTCCCTTTTTTTCTGTTGCATTAGCAATTTTCCAGTTTGCACTAGCTTCACTGCTGTTCCAAAGCTTTTTGTATTCATCGCAGCTGCCAAGGAGTGCATTATGAGTATCAGCGGCAATTAAATTACCGTCCTTAAGTACGCAAATTTTGTCCGCATTTACGATTGTCTGTAATCTATGGGCAATAACAAGAACGGTCTTGCCTTTGATTATTTCAGCAATAGCTGAATTCATTTTTTCTTCATTCTCAGGATCGATGAATGCTGTGGCCTCATCAAGTACGATAACAGGAGCATTTTTAAGGATTGCTCTAGCTAAAGAAATACGTTGTCTTTCGCCACCAGAAAGCATCTTGCCGCCATCCCCGGCCATGGTATCAATACCTTTTGGCAATCTTGCAAGAAACTCATTACACTGAGCTTTTTCAGCTGCATCAAGAACTTGTTCTCTTGTTGCAGAAGGATTTCCTATTAATATATTTTCATACAAAGTTGTATTGAAAAGGAATTGCTCCTGGGAAACGTATGATATTTGATTATTTAAAGTCTCAATGCTCATGTCTGTAATATCTTGTCCACCAAGAGTGATTTTTCCGCCATTAATGTCGTAGTAATGTACAAGTAGTTTTGCAAGTGTAGATTTACCACTTCCAGACTCACCTACAAGAGCGGTCATTGTATCTTCCTTAAGCTCTAAGTCGATGCCATGGAGTACTTCTGCATCTTTGTATCCGAAGCGAACATTTTCAAATTTAACTGAATGTGAATCACCCTTGAAGGTATTAGTTCCTGTCTTTAGTGGAGCACCATCCATGGCAGCCTCAACTTCAGATACTTTATAATCTAGCTGAGGGAACTTTCCTGCAAATGCCAACGCTTTAAGAAGAGGAATACCCATAGAAAGTGAAAGGCAAAATACTAGTACAAGGTCTGCAATTGTTGAAGTACCATTGATAACAAAAAGAGTTCCAACAGGTAAAGTAACAAGTGCAGTACATGGAAGCACGGCACTATACAATGCCATCCATGGCCAACAAACCTTATACCATGCAAGTGTTAAATCACGGTAGTTTTTAATATCATTTTCATAACGCTTGTAAGATTCACCATCGCGGCCAAAGACCTTTACTACTTCCATACCATTTACGTACTCAATGATAGTAGCGTTCATTTTGGCAGCAGCAGAATAGTAAGCGTTCATTCTTTCAAAGCCAGCTTTGAACATCATTCCCATAGCGGCAAGACCGATTGGCAATGAGCAAAGAGATAAAAGTGCAAGCTTCCAGTCGGCTATAAACATAAATACTAATGCGATAATTGGAACGCTCAAATTAGCGATGCCTTCTGGCACAGCATGTGCAAGTAAAATCTCAATCTGTTCAATATCATCAGTAAATATTTTTTTGATTTTTCCGTTACCCATATCTTGAATAGCTCCAAGAGGTTGTTGCTCTAACTTTCTCTGGAGAGAGATACGGATTGTCTTTAGAGTATTATAGGCTGAGATATGTGAGAACTTCAGACCTAATGTATACAAGTTAGAAAAAACTAACTCACAGGCGCAAATAATCGCCAGATAAATTCCAAAGGATTTAAGGGATAGAGCTTCTCCGTTTAGAAGAGGCTCTATTATTTTGTATACCAAAAAATAAGGTATCATTGATGCAATAAGTGCAACTAGCATAGTGACCATTGCAGCATATGTATACTTTATATAGTTACCCATATAAGGTTTAATCTTTTTAAACATTGTTTTCTCACCTTTCTGTTAATAAAATAGTGTCTGCCCAGTTAAAGAATCGGCACATGATTTTGCAGTGTTGCTCTATTTCTTTCCAACTAAGATCATGTGTAAAGGGCTCATAAACAGAAGTCCAGAAGGAGGTACATAGCACATGCAGTTCCTTGTTGGTAATATCTGTCCTTGCAAGATTCCGACGTTTGGTCTCGTTGTAATATTTTTCGTAGGCATCACTCATAGATGATACAAAATCATGTTGAAAGTTTTCAAAACGAGTGCCAGATGATTTGCAAATCAAAAGCACAAAACCTTCTTTCATACTCCAAAGCATTTTGAATAACTCGAGAGTATATTCTTCATTCATATCCCACGCATGACATAATTCAGTGTCGGAAAGTTTTGAAAGATCAGGGAGAGTACGCTTGTTGATAAATTCGTCAATTGCATCAACAGTTTCTTGTACCACGGCACAAAAAAGCTCCTCCTTACCCTTGTAGCGTTTGTATAGAGCACCAGTAGTAATGCCAGCGTTATCGCAGATAGTTTTAAGTTCAGCCTTTAAAAAACCGTTTTTAAGAAACTCTGACTTAGCGCTGTCTAAAAGTCTGGGGTCTATGCTTTTGTCAGGTACCGCCATTAGCCACCTCCTAGTATTGATATATTGATTATCGATAATTCGATTATCAATATATCATAAATAAAATTATTTGTGAAGCATAAATATTTTCCAGCGTATATACATATAATTATGAATAGGGAAAGATTATTTTAATTTTTTAAAAACGGCTGTAACTTTGGCGGAAAATCAATTGTAGTTGTGTTGATACAGTTTAGTAAAAGGCAAGAATTAATAACTAGAAAGCAAGAATTAGGATGTTAGTTTATTACGTATTTGTTACAATAATATTGCTTAGATATAACAAATTGTTTTCAGAAATGAAATTTTTGGAAACTTGTTTAGATAAGTAAAAACGAGAAGATGAAAGGAGCGTGGTTTTTACAAAGCATTAATTTAACCCTTTTATGGTGATATTATCACCTATGTAGAGTATAACGAGTTAAATTGATTACATTGTAATCCTATTAGCTCAATCTCTTACACATTTGAATAACCCTTAAAAACCCTAAAAAGTAAACTTAGCGTAATAGAAAAGGACCAACCTGTTTGACCGTAGGTTGGTCCTTTTTCTGTTTTGTAATCCGTTACTTAATGAAAACTCTTATCGTTTTAAAATATAAAATACAATTGACAAACGATTGGTAATGCGGTACTTTCTTATATGGTTAGTAAAGGCTAACATATATTAGATATATCTAAAGGCGGATTCAATAATGAAAGCACTAAAAATTAATCCGGTGGTTTTAATATTAATTAATGTTATTGCACCTACTATGTATATTTTTATCAGTGGGAAGTATTTGCAAATCTATTTGCTGGTTTTTGCTTCGGTCCTAATGCTACTTATAGGAAGAATAAAAAGGCTGGTATGCTTCTTGGCTGTATACGCAGGAATAATGGGGCTTTATCATTTATTAATAAGTAATGAGACCACCATGTTTTTAGGACTTTTTTTTATTGTAGTAGCTCAATCGTTGCCTTGTATTGCCTTGGCTTCGATTTTGGTTAGCAAGTATAATTCAGCCCAGCTGTTATCAGCTTTAGAAAAGCTTCGGGTTCCTAAAGGTTTGGTAGTGGCTGTGACAATTACTCTCAAGTATATTCCTACATTTAGAAGAGAGTTTGCCTATATCACTGAGTCAATGCGACTTAGGGGAATTGGTTTTACCTGGAAAAAGCCAGCTCAAAGTTTCAAATACTTTATAGTGCCTCAGCTGTTTCGCTGCGCTGCTTTGGCGGAGGAAGTTACAGCAGCCGGTTTGGTCAAAGGAATTGATGCACCGATTAAGAGGTCTTCCTATTATGAGGAACGTTTTTCGTATTTTGATTTAGCAGTAATAGTAGTGTTTATTGCCGGCTTATGTGGAGGAATTCTATGGAAAATGAAGTAATTGTCGCTGAAAAACTCAGCTTTAAATATGAAGAATCAGTCGAAGGAATTGAGGATATTGATTTCTCCATTAGCGAGGGAGAAGTGGTGCTTCTCACGGGAAACAGCGGAAGCGGTAAATCCACGTTGCTTAAATGCCTGAATGGTTTAATCCCTTCTATTACTGAGGGAGAATTACAGGGTGATCTTTTTATTGAAGGCGACAAGTATTCTGATAAAAAAATGTACCAACTAAACAAATTGATTGGTTCGGTTTTTCAGAACCCTAGATCTCAATTCTTTACAGACAACACAACTGCAGAACTTGTATTTCCAATGGAAAACTACGGATATACGAAGTCAGATATGGATGAGAGGCTTAAAGATTTGCAGGAGGCTTTTGGTATTGCTGATTTGATGGATAGAGACATCTTCTCGCTGTCTAGCGGAGAACGTCAGATGATAGCGCTGGCATCAGCAGTTACAATGCAGCAAAAGATACTGCTATTTGATGAGCCGTCAGCAAATCTTGATTATGGCAATTCCATGAAACTTGGAAGCATTATTGGCAAGCTCAAGAAAAAGGGTTACACCGTAATAGTTGCTGACCACAGATTTTTTTATCTTGATGGTATTATTGATAAGGTGCTTTTCATGGAAAATGGAAAGCTAAATATCTGCAATAGCGAAGAGGAATTTAAGGCCAGTGACTACAACACAAGAAGCTTTGATGTTTTTTCAATAGATGTTCCTTTTTCATCTAAATGCAACGATAACGGGGTAGTTGCTAGATTAGAGAATGTTATATATAAGGACATCTTAAAGGATGTTAATCTTACCTTAAACAAGGGAGAAATTACAGTTCTTATTGGAAACAATGGAGCAGGAAAAACCACCATAGCAAAGACCTTGTGTGAAAGCATTAAGCCAGATAAAGGGACGGTAGATATAAAAGGATTGCCATTTTTTATAATGCAAGATCCTGATTATCAACTTTTTGGCACATCAGTTTTTAACGAGCTAGAGCTAGTCAGAAATGACAAGAAGAAAATTGACGATTGCCTAGAATACCTTGGATTAAAGAAGTACAAGTTTAAGCATCCTTTTGACCTAAGTGGTGGGCAAAAGCAGAGACTTCAAATAGGAATGGCTATGCTTTGCGACAGAGAGCTGATTATATTTGATGAACCAACTAGCGGACTAGATGTAGATTCCATGTTGAATGTTTCAAAAGAGATCAACAGGCTTAAAGAAAGCGCTGGAGTTCTTGTGATTTCCCATGACTATGAATTTATTAGACATGTGGCAAATAGAATCATCTATCTAAAGGATGGATGTATAGAAAAAGATTTTATTTTAGATAAGAACACCTTATCTGATTTAAATAACATTTTTATCAACATGAAGGAGGAAAGTTTAATATGAAAATGTTGAAAATTAAAGATGTGGTGATGGTAGCACTGCTATCAGCACTGTATGCAGTTGTTTACATGCTGGCAGGTTCGCTATCTATGATATTTGGACCTTTTGGCCATGCAATTAGTCCAGGTATCTGCGGACTTGTGGCAGGTTCAGTCGTTTATTTCATGTGTAGAAAGGTTGGCAAGTTTGGTCAGTTTATATTAATGCAGGCCATTCTTCTTGTTTTATTTTCTATCATGGGTGCAGGTTATTTACCATGGTTTATCACTTCTATGATTGGTGCAGTTTTGGCTGACGTTGTTGCATCTAGAGAAGCAAAACCTGCAGTATGGAAGATTGCTGTTGCAGCGGGATTGGCACATGTAGGACAGGCTCTTGGTTCTATTATTCCAGCTACATTTTTTATGGAGAGTTATAAAGAGGAATGGATGGCTCGAGGACAGTCGGCAGAAGCTATGGATGAGATGGTTCGTTGTTCCACAGGTATTCTTGGCGTCCTTGCTATAATTGTTGTATTTATATTTGCTTTTGCAGGTATTTATATAGGACATGCAATTTTAAAGAAGCACTTTGAGAAAAAGGAGATTGAAGAAGCAGCTTAAATTTTTTTCGCAGCAATAAAACACTGTTTTAATGCTGCGAAGTTTAAAGTATTAACAACAGCCTAAAAACTAAGAAGTCCTTTGATTATTAATATAAAAACAGTATACTATAGCTTAAATAAAACACTGTTTCAATGGAGGTAATCATGGCATTATGGGTTGAAGAGGCAACTGAAAATATTTTAAAAGCTGCTAAAGAAGAGTTCATAGAGCAGGGGTTTATTAACGCTTCCCTTAGGACTATTGCAGTTAAGGCTAATACAAGCCCACGTTCTATTTACACGAGATTTAGCAATAAAGAGGAGCTTTTTTCTTATTTTGTGGAGCCTCATAAAGAATACTTTCTTAACAAATTTAAAGAGTACCTAAACAGATTTGATTCTCAATCAGTCGATGAGCAAGCTTCAAGCAGAAAGGATGAATCAAGACATTGCTTGTACGAAATCACTGAATATGTATATGCGAATTTTGATGAGTTTTATTTGCTTATTTGCTGTTCTGAGGGTACTAAATATGAAAACTTTATAGAGGAATTGGCTTATATGGAAGCCACCTACACCATCAAGTATATGCAAGATACGCAGGTAAAGGAAATGGACATAGACCATGACTTTATTCATATAATGAGCAGGTCCTTTTTTGATGGTTACTTTGAGATAATTCGACATCGCTATAATTTAAAAAAAGCAAAAGATTTTATTGATAGATTGCTCATATTTAGCGAAGGAGGTTGGAGCCAGTTCCTCGAATAACTTAGGAGGAAATAATGAAAAAGGATAAGAATAATGGTTTAATGCGTTTATTATCTTTTACTGGAAATAGCAGAGGATTACTTAACATAGCACAGATTTTATCTGGTGTAAGTGCACTTTTAATTATTGCGCCATTCCTTTGCGTTTATTTTGCAGCAAGAGAGTTGGTTGTAGTATTTGCTGGAGAGACTTTAAATAGTGGAGCTCTTGTTAGCTGGGGAATTAAGGCTGTAGTTGCTGAATTTATCGGGTTATTACTTTATTTCATTGCGCTGCTTTGTTCACATGTAGTAGCTTTTAGAACAGAAAAAAATCTTAAGATGGCATCACTTCGTCATCTTTCTAAAATGCCACTTGGATACTTTGAGGCAAATCCTAGTGGTATGCTCAGAAAAATCATTGATGATAACAGTTTCCAGACAGAGACTTTTATCGCTCATCAATTGCCGGATTTAGTTGGAGCCTATGTAACAATGGTTGTAAGTTTGGTTGTTATGGTGGCTTTCGATTTTAGAATCGGTATTCCACTTTTTGTATTATTTGCAATTAGTTTCGTGCTTCAGGGAGCCCTTATGGGAAAAGACAGCATGGAATTTATGAAGACTTACCAGGATGCCCTTGAGACTATGAATCACGAGGCGGTTGAGTATGTCCGCGGCATTTCGGTTGTAAAGGTATTTGGTCAGACAGTTGAATCTTTTACAAAGTTTACCAAGGCCATAAAGGATTATAAGGAGAATGCCCTTGCCTACACACTTTCATGCAGAAAAGGCATGGTGGCATTTTCATCACTTATTAATTCAAGCTTTTTAGTGCTTATTCCAGCTGGTATTTTAGTTGCTATTAATACAAATGATTTAGTAGGATTCATACAGAAATTCTTATTCTACTTGATTTTCACACCTGCTTGCTCATTGATGCTCAATAAAATCATGTATATGACAAGCTACAAGATGCAGGCTGAGGAGGCAATGCGCCGAATCGATACTATTCTTACAGCAGAGCCTATGAAGTATGAAGATAATGAAGAAAAGCCAAATGGTTTTGACATTGAGTTTAAGAATGTATCATTTGCATACGAGGGTGCAAATAAGAATGCAGTGGAAAATCTTTCATTTAAGGTTGCTGCTGGTAAGAGCACTGCTATAGTTGGTCATTCCGGTTCAGGAAAGACCACATCGGCGAGTCTTATTCCAAGATTTTATGATGTGAATGAGGGCGCAATCTTAATTGGCGGAGTTGACATTAGAAACATGAGCCAGAAGGATTTGATGGAAAAGGTTTCTTTTGTATTTCAGAATCCAAAGCTATTTAAGGAATCACTCCTTGCAAATATTTGCGCCGGACGTCCAGGGGCAACAAGAGAAGAGGCCCTTGAGGCTGCACATCTAGCGCAGTGTGATGATATCTTAGCTAAATTCCCTCAGGGAATTGATACGGTGGTTGGCTCCGAGGGTGTATACCTTTCAGGTGGCGAGACTCAAAGAATTGCCATAGCAAGAGCCATTCTTAAGAATGCGCCTATCGTTATTTTGGACGAGGCTACCGCATATGCGGATCCAGAAAATGAGAGCCAGATTCAGGCTGCATTTAAGGAACTTGTTAAGAACAAAACAGTAATTATGATTGCTCATAGACTTTCTACTATCGTTGACTCAGACCAGATTTTAGTTATGAACGAGGGGCATTTAGTAGAGCAGGGCACACACCAGAATTTGGTGAAGGCAGATGGAGAATATGCAAAGATGTGGGCTAATTATCAGAAGACTACAAATTGGCATATTAAAAATTCTACTGGTGCAGAAAGTGAGGGGCAGGCATGTTAAAAAGAATTTTTGCTCTTAGTGATGGTGGCGCAAAGGATTTAAAAAAAGGTATTGCGGCCACTGCTATTTACAATATTTTACGTATGATTCCTGTTGGAATAATGATGATGCTTGTGCTAGAGATGCTCACAGGTATTGATACAGGAGTGTTTAAAACAGATTTTGGCGTAGGGGGATTTGTGGCACTTACTATAGTTATGTATGTCATAATCTTTATTTCTCAGTGGATTCAGTATGACAAGACATACACAGTTGCTTATGAGGAAAGTGCAAATAGACGTCTTACCCTTGCTGAAAAGATTAGAAGACTTCCACTTTCATTTTTCGGAGAGAAAAATCTTTCTGATTTAACAACGACAATGATGGGTGACTGCACAGCTTTGGAGAGAACATTTTCAAATGCCATTCCTCTTATGCTTGGAACGCTTGTTATGTTTGCAATCTCAGCAGTTTGCCTTATTGTAATCGACTGGAGAATGGGGCTTTGTGTACTAGCACCTGTTCCAGTAGCAGCCCTCATAGTTATTTTTGCTAGAAAGGCACAGCAGAAGGCAGAGGCTGCAAACATGGATGCAAAGAGAGCAGCCTACGATGGTGTTCAGGAATTTTTGGATACTATTCAGGAAATCAAATCATCTTCTAGAGAAAATGAGTACTTGGGTAAAATCGATGGAAAACTCGAAAATGTGGTAAAGGCTTCATTTAAAAATGAGCTTGCACCTGGGGCTGCCACAACAACTGCTCAGTTTGTACTTAGATTTGGTCTTGTGCTGGTGCTTCTTGTGGGAGCAAAGCTTGTATGCGATGGAACACTTAGCATTCCATATTTCATCATGTATTTAATTATGGCGGGCCGTATATACGACCCATTTAACTCTTGCTTCATGCTATTGGCAGAGATTTTCTCGGCTATGGTTAGTATCAAGCGTACCAAGGAAATTGAGGCTATAGAGGAGCAGTCAGGAAGCACTGAGTGCAAGAACGAGGGGTATGACATTGAGTTTAAGGATGTAGAGTTTGCTTACAATGATGAAAAGGTTTTAAAGGGAGTTTCGTTTATAGCAAAGCAGGGTGAGGTTACAGCATTGGTTGGACCTTCTGGCTCAGGAAAGTCTACGGTTTCAAGACTTGCTTCACGCTTCTGGGATGCAAATAAGGGGAAGATTACTCTTGGCGGCATAGATGTATCTACTGTTGACCAGGAAGTACTACTTAAGAATTTTTCAGTTGTATTCCAGGATGTGCTTTTGTTTGATGACACTGTTATGGAAAATATTAGACTCGGCAGAAAGGATGCTAGCGATGAAGAGGTTATTGCCGCTGCAAAGGCTGCATGCTGCGAAGAATTTATAAACAAGCTTCCAGATGGCTATAACACAATGATTGGTGAGAACGGAAGTACACTTTCTGGTGGTGAGCGCCAGCGTATCTCTATTGCAAGAGCCCTTCTTAAGGATGCTCCAATTGTCCTTCTTGATGAGGCCACAGCATCTATGGACGCTGAAAGCGAGAACTTTGTTCAGGATGCCCTTTCTGTACTTCTTAGGGACAAGACAGTTATTGTTATTGCCCACAGAATGAGAACTATCGCAAATGCGGATAAGATTATCGTCCTCGACGATGGTAAAGTCGTAGAGTCAGGCAAGCCAGAGCAGCTTATCACAAGCGGAGGCTTGTACTCTCGAATGGTAGCGTTGCAAAAAGAGGCGTAGTTATGAATGGAATGGAGGAAAAAATGAAAAAGAGTGAAGATACGAGAGAGATGCTCGTTTCAGGAGATATTTTTAAGACAATGCTTACACTTAGCATTCCAGCTATTCTTGGAATGGTGGTTATTGGTCTTTATAACTTTATGGATGCGGTATTTGTAGGTCAGATGGTTGGCGCAACAGCCATGACAGCTGTAAAGGTATCATATCCATTTACACTATTTAACAGCGGTGTTTCTACACTTATCGGTGTAGGTTCATCATCGCTTCTTTCTATTGCCATTGGAAAGAAGGATAAGAAGACAATCGATGGCATCATGGGAAACCTCATGGCATTAATCGGAATTCTTTCTATAATTGTAATGGTAGTGGGACTTGCTTTCACACCTCAGCTGCTTTCCTTGAGCGGTGCTAAGGGAGACATTCTTTCTGAGGCCGTTAGATATCTTCGCATAGTATTCTGCGGTTCTTTATTTGTAAACTTTGCCCAGTCGGCAAACATGGTAATGAGAGGTGAGGGCAAGCTTAAGAAGGCTATGACATTCATGGCAATCGGTGCTATTTTAAACATCATTTTAGATCCTATTATGATTACAGTTGTTGGCAAGGAAAATGGTGTTACTGGCGCAGCTTTTGCGACAATCATTTCTCAGTTCGTTCAGGCTTGTATTACTCTTTACTATTTCTTAAAGAAGAGTGAGCAAATTAAGATTGGCAAGATTGGCGTAAATTCTTCAATGGTTAAGCCAGTACTTAGTGTGGGTGTTTCTGCGATGATGATGCAGGTGCTTCAGATGGTGCAGCAGACAATTATGTATAACACTGTTGAAAAATTTGGTGGAAGCAGCTGGCAGACAATTCTTGGCGCATCACTTAGTTTGCAGGCCTTTGCATTTATTCCGCTTTGGGGAATCAGCCAGGGCTTCCAGCCAGCTATCGGTACTAACTACGGCGCAAAGAAATACGATAGAATGGTAGGATTTAACAGGGCATTTATGATTGCGGCTACAGTTATTGCTGCAGTATTCTATATTCCAATCATGTGTTTCCCAGACAAGATGCTTTCTATGTTTATCAAGGACGCAAGCGACGTAGTAATTATGGGTGCGCCAATGCTTAGAATTCTATTCCTTACATATATCTCATATGGTGTTATGATTCTTGCAATTACATTCTTCCAGGCTATTGGAAAAGGAGGTATTGCCGCTATTCTAACTCTTTTGAGACAGGTAGTACTGTTCCTCCCAATGGTCGTACTTCTTCCTAGAATAAAGGGAATGGGTGTTAATGGTGTATTCTACGCCCAGACATTTACAGATATTGCTATTATGGTAATGGTTGTAATCTTCATGGTAAGTGCATTTGCTAAGATTAAAAAAGAGTTGGCAGATGGTGCAAATCCACATATTGAAAGTGCGGTAGAGACAGCTTCTAGTGCAGAAGAAAAAATGGAAGGCTAATTGATTTATATAAATAGGATCGCAAGTGTGCAAACTTGCGGTTCTATTTTTTTGTCTTTTTTGGTTGACTTCGCTGTTAATTACTAATATAAAAGGCAAAGTGGCTGGAATAGGAAACCACGATTATTTGATGGATTGGTGGACCAAGGGGACGGGGTTAGTGGACCATTTTCTTGCAAGTTGTGAGAAAATGGTCCACTAACCCCGTCCCCTTGGTCCACTTTGGGTATTGAAATCTGTGGGAAAGAGGTATATGATATCCATGGTTAGCTAAAGCTAACAAAAGTTAGGCAGGGAGGAAAAGGCTATGCCAAAGAATTTTTTAGAGGTAAAGGATATTTACAAGGCTTATGGAACTGGGGATAGCAGACAGGAAGTCTTGCGCGGCACGGATTTTACGGTGGACAAAGGTGAATTTTGCGTGCTTCTTGGACCATCAGGGTCGGGTAAATCTACTTTATTAAATATTATTGGTGGAATCGATAATGCTGATAAGGGATACATATCTATTGATGGAGAAAAGCTTGAGGACATGAACGAAAAGGCTCTTACCAACTATAGACGCAAGCATTTAGGATATGTTTTCCAGCTTTACAATTTGATTCCTAATCTTAACGTCAAGGAAAATATTGAGGTAGGTGCATATCTTTCAGATAATCCTTTGGATATTGATGATTTGTTACATACCCTTGGACTTTTTGAACATCGCTATAAGCTTCCAAATCAGCTTTCAGGTGGACAGCAGCAGCGCACTTCTATAGGTCGCGCAATTATCAAGAATCCTAACATCCTTCTTTGCGATGAGCCAACAGGAGCTCTTGATTACAATACATCTAAAGAGATTTTAGGACTTATTGAGGATGTAAATAAGAGATACGGAAATACGATAATCATGGTTACGCATAATGAGGCTATTTCTTATATGGCTGATCATACTATCAAACTTCGTGACGGTGCTGTACGAAAGAACATTATTAATGAACACAAGATTAGCGCAGCAGAGCTTGAATGGTAGAAGGTTACGAGGAGGAATATTATGAGAAGCCCATTAAGGAAAAGAATCTTCCGGGAATTAAAGGCTGAGTGGAAGAAATATGTGGCCTTGTTTGGAATTATGACAATTAGTGTAGGCTTTATTTCGGGCATGTTTGTTGCGAACGACAGCATGGAGACTGCTGGAAATGAAGCTTATGAAAAATACAATATTGAGGATGGCAACTTTACATTAAAGGATGAGGCCAGCGATAAGTTGATAAACGCCATCGAAGATGAAGGGGTTGTGATTTACAAGCAGTTCTACAAACAGGTTAAGGAGCGAATCCCTGACAAGAAAAATGCCGAGAAGTCTCAGGTTAGAGTGTTTGTCTTAAGGGACAAGGCAAACAAGCCTTGCCTTATGGAGGGTAAGTATCCTAAGACTGATGATGAAATTGCAATCGATAGAATGCACGCAGATAATGTGGGCATAAAAGTTGGAGACACAATCAAGGTAGATGGCAGAGATATGAAAGTCACAGGCTTTGTTGCCCTCAGTGATTATAGTGCGCTCTATGAAAGCAACAGTGAGATTATTTTTAATGCCATAACATTTGATGTGGCTGTTGTTACAGAGGAAGGCTTTGATGCCATTAAAGGTGCTACAGTATATCAATACGCATTTACGTATAAAGATAAGGCTGTTGACACCGAGGAGCAAAAGGAAAAGTCTGATGATTTTATTGAGGAATTGTACAAGCTTGCTGCAACAGGCGGAGATGTGGACAATCCGGATTTTGAGCACATGACAGAGGTGACAGGTTATCTGCCTGAGTACCTTAACCAAGCAATTCATTTTGCACTAGATGACATTGGCAAAGATAAGGTAATGGGAGAAGTTCTTCTTATTATATTGATAGGAGTAATCGCATTTATTTTTGCAATTACAGAAAGCAACACTATTACAAATGAGGCGTCGGTAATAGGTACCCTTAGAGCCTCTGGTTACACTAAGGGCGAGTTGCTGAGACACTATATTACTGTGCCTATTATTGTAACTCTTGCGGCAGCAATTCTTGGAAATATTTTAGGATATAGCTATTTTAAAAATGTGGTTGTGACAATGTACTACAATTCCTATAGTCTCCCAAGCTATAAGACTCTGTGGAATGCTGATGCTTTTGTAAAGACTACTGTATATCCAGTATTGCTTGTAATTATTATCAATATTTATGTCATTGCTTCAAAGCTGCAGTTTTCACCACTACAGTTTTTGAGGAGAGATTTGAGCAAATCAAAGCGCACCAAGGCGGTTAGATTGCCATCATGGAAGTTTTTAAGCAGATTCAGGCTTCGCATTTTGATGCAGAATGTTACTGGCTACTTTACATTATTTGTAGGTATCCTCTTTGTTATGATTCTTCTTAATTTTGCAGTGGGACTTCCTGCTACCTTAAAGAATTATCAGGCTCATGCTACTGAATATATGATTACTGACTATCAATATATTCTAAAGAAGACTGTGGGGGCTGATGGCAGCGAGATTACCACCAAGGAAAAGACAGCCGAGAAGTACAGCTCTAAGGGGCTTTTGACTGTTGATGGAGTTCATGTGGATGAGGAGATTACTGTCTATGGATACAACGAGGACAGCAGATATATTTCCCTTCCTTATAATTTGGATGATAAGGAGATATACGTATCCCAGTCTTACGCAGATAAGTTTGGACTCGTAGAGGGCCAAGAGCTTACATTAAAGGAAAAATATACTAGCGACACCTATGATTTTGAAGTGGCTGGAATCTACAATCAGCCAGGAATCATGGCAGTATTTATGCCTAATGATAACTTCAACAAAATGTTTGATTACGACAAGGAGCATTTTACAGGGTACCTGTCTGAAAATGAGATAGAGGATATTGACGATGAAAATATCCTTTCAATAATTACTGTGGATGATATTTTAAAAATGGCTCGACAGCTAGATCACTCTTTGGGCTCTTACATGGATTATTTTGGATATGGATGTATGGCTCTTGCAGTGCTTTTGATTTTGCTTCTCACCAAAATTATCATCGAAAAGAACATGGTTTCAATATCAATGCTAAAGGTGTTGGGATATTACAATAGTGAAATCAATGGCTTGTTTATTAGACTGACTACAATCATGGTTATTATTTCAGCCATTATTGCAACTAAGGTCAGCGATGTAGTTTTGAACCATCTGTGGCGAACCATTATGTACAACCTAAATGGATGGTTTACCTTCTATGCTGAGTTTAAGGATTACGCAAGAATGGTTGTTATGGTTATCGTAGCCTACCTGATTGTAGCACTACTAGATATGCGGCGAATCAAGAAGATTCCAATGACAGAAGCCCTTAAGAGTGTGGAATAAGAAAGAGAATAGATTTTGTTAAAAATTTATTGCTTTAAAGTATTAAAAGTTGTAGAATCGATTCTAGATTGTGTCGGGTGGCAAGAGTCGGCATATTTTGAACTTTTAAATTCTGAAAGGAGAATATACAAAAAATGAATTTTAAGAGTAGTTATTTACAGCGCGTTTATGACGGTCTTGAGTCAAGAAACGCAGAGCAGAAGGAATTCCTTCAGGCAGTTAGCGAGGTTTTAGAGTCTTTAGAGCCAGTTGTTGCTGCTAATCCTAAGCTTGAGGAGCTTGGTATCATCGAGCGTATCGTTGAGCCAGAGCGTATTATTCAGTTCAGAGTATCTTGGGTTGATGATCAGGGCAAGGTTCAGGTCAACCGCGGATACAGAGTTCAGTTCAACTCTGCCATTGGACCATACAAGGGAGGTCTTAGACTTCACCCTTCAGTAAACTTATCAGTTATCAAGTTCTTAGGCTTCGAGCAGATTTTCAAGAACTCACTTACAACACTTCCAATCGGTGGTGGTAAGGGTGGTTCTGACTTCGATCCTAAGGGCAAGTCAGACATGGAAATCATGAGATTCTGCCAGGCATTCATGACAGAGCTTTCAAAGCACATCGGTGCTGATACTGACGTTCCAGCTGGTGATATCGGTGTTGGTGGACGTGAGATCGGTTTCATGTACGGTCAGTACAAGAGACTTCGCAACGAGTTCACAGGCGTTCTTACAGGTAAGGGACTTACATACGGTGGTTCACTTGCTCGTACAGAGGCTACAGGTTACGGCGTATGCTACTTTACACAGGAAATGCTCAAGTCTGCTAAGAACACATCATTCGAAGGCAAGACAGTAGCTGTTTCAGGTGCAGGTAACGTAGCAATATATGCTATCCAGAAAGCACATCAGATAGGAGCAAAGGTTGTAACATGTTCTGATTCAACAGCTTGGATTTATGATCCGGAAGGAATTGATGTTGAATTATTAAAAGAAATCAAAGAAGTTAAGAGAGCAAGACTTACAGAATACGCTGCAGCAAGACCATCAGCTGAATATCATGAAGGTCGTGGTGTATGGCAGATTAAGTGTGATATCGCTCTTCCATGTGCTACACAGAACGAATTACTTATCGATGATGCTAAGCAGTTAGTAGCTAACGGATGTAAGGCAGTTTGTGAAGGTGCTAACATGCCTACAACAATTGATGCTACAGAATACTTACAGGAAAACGGTGTATGGTTCATCGGTGGTAAGGCTGCTAACGCAGGTGGTGTTGCTACATCAGCTCTTGAAATGTCACAGAACTCTGAAAGACTTTCATGGACATTTGAAGAAGTTGACAGCAAGTTACAGGGAATCATGGCTAACATTTACAAGAACATCAGCGATGCTGCTAAGAGATACGGCTTTGAAGGTAACTACGTAGTAGGTGCTAACATTGCCGGATTTGAGAAGGTAGTTGACGCTATGCTTGCACAGGGTGTTTGCTAATTACCCGTTACGTCATTTATAATGAATAAAGCTAAAGGCTCTGCGGTTTGTACCGTGGA
>JAILGH010000015.1 GCA_024697025.1 Pseudobutyrivibrio sp. | reverse complement strand
GGAAATTGCTTTGCAATCTCCTATAAGGTAAAAAACACACTTCGTGTGAAATATGTGTCTCGGCGACAGAAGAATTTATTTGCTTACAGCAAATGTCGCCTCGCACTGCTGGAGTTTTGCGTAGCAAAACTCTTTCTTGTACCCTAAGAGTGCATCGCAAGGCCATGTGGTGTAAAATATAAATAAGTTGATTTATAAGGAGAAGGGGACTATGACAAAATACGTGATGGCACTTGATTCGGGTACAACTAGTAACCGGTGCATTCTTTTTAACGAAAAGGGGCAGATGTGTTCTGTGGCACAAAAGGAGTTCACGCAATTTTTCCCACAACCGGGTTGGGTAGAGCATGATGCAGGTGAGATTTGGCAGACGCAGCTTTCAGTTGCAAGAACTGCTATGCAGCAGGTCGGTGCAAAAGCGGAAGATATTGCAGCAATCGGAATTACTAATCAGCGCGAGACTGTAATTGTCTGGGATAGGGCAACAGGTCAGCCAATAAGCCATGCCATTGTTTGGCAGTGTCGTCGTACTGCAGATTTTGCAGAGCAGATGAAGGGAAAGATTCCTGGCATTGTTGAAAAGTTTCAGCAAAAGACAGGGCTTAAATTTGACCCATATTTTTCAGGAACCAAGATTCGTTGGATTTTAGATAACGTTGAGGGGGCTAGAGCAAAGGCGGAGAAAGGCGAGCTTTGCTTTGGCACAGTTGATTCCTGGTTGATATATAAGCTTACAAAGGGCAAGGTTCATGTGACAGACTATTCTAATGCCAGTCGTACGTTGCTTTTCAACATCAATACCTTAGAGTGGGATGAAGAACTTTGTCAGATTTTAGATATTCCAATGAGTATGCTTCCAGAGGTTAAGCCTTCTAGTTATATCTATGGAGAGACTGATCCAGAATTTTTTGGCGGAGCAGTTCGAATTGCTGGTGCAGCAGGAGATCAACAGGCAGCATTGTTTGGACAGACCTGCTTTAACGAGGGTGATGCAAAAAATACATACGGTACTGGATGCTTCATGCTGATGAACACAGGTGAAAAACCAATTTTTTCCAAGAATGATTTGCTTACAACCATCGCATGGGGACTGGACGGCAAGGTTACCTATGCTTTGGAAGGCTCCGTTTATGTTGCAGGAGCAGCTATTCAGTGGCTTAGAGATGAGCTAAAGATTGTGGATTCTTCACCTGATTCAGAATACTTTGCAACAAGAGTAAAGGACACCAATGGTTGCTATGTTGTGCCTGCATTTACAGGCCTTGGTGCACCATACTGGGACCCATACGCTCGCGGTTCCATTACAGGTCTTACACGTGGTGTAAACAAGTACCATATCATTAGGGCCACACTAGAGTCCCTGGCGTATCAGACCTATGATGTTTTGCATGCAATGGAGCTTGATTCTGGAAAGCATCTTACATCATTAAAGGTTGATGGCGGAGCTTCCAACAATAATTTCCTTATGCAATTTCAGTCGGATATTATTAACACAAGCGTACTTCGCCCAAGTTGCGTAGAGACCACGGCCATGGGAGCAGCTTACTTAGCAGGGCTAGCAGTAGGTTATTGGAAGAGCAAGGATGATGTAATCAACAATTGGTCAGTGGACAGGGAGTTTACACCAGAGATGCCCGATGAGGAGAGAAGGGCTTGCCTTAAGGGTTGGGCTAAGGCAGTGGCTTCCACAAGAGGTTGGGCAAAAGAGTAGCTGACTCACAGCTTTTACATAAAAAGGGGATAGAATAAGTATATCTATTTAATACTATTTTAAATGAGGGGCAGGAGAAGAATATGATATATGATGTCATAGTTATAGGTGCAGGCGTCAGTGGAGCTGCTGTCGCAAGAGAGTTATCTAGATACAAGGCAGATGTTTGCGTTCTAGAAAAATGTGATGATGTATGTGAGGGCACTTCAAAGGCCAACTCCGCCATAATCCATGCAGGGTTTGATGCCGCGTCAGGAACACTTATGGCAAAGCTTAATGTTCGCGGAAATGAAATGATGGACCAGCTTTGCAAGGATTTGGATATTCCATTTAAGAGAAATGGTTCTATGGTTGTCTGCATTCACAAGGAAGAGCTTTTTGGCTTACAGGAACTATACGACCGTGGAATTAAAAATGGCGTTAAGGGTTTAAAGATTTTAAATAGAGAAGAGGCTCTTAAGATGGAGCCTAATCTTTCAGATAAGGTTGAAGGGGCTTTGTACGCGCCAACTGGTGGCATAGTATGTCCATTCAAACTGTGTATCGCCATGGCAGAAAATGCCAATGTTAATGGTGTGGATTTTAAATTTAACACTGAGGTTGAGGATATCAAAAATGATGCCGATGGGCTTTGGCACATTAGCACCAACAACGGCGAGTTTATTTCCAAAGCTGTTGTGAATGCAGCGGGAGTATATTCCGGGGTAATTCATAACATGGTTTGTCAAAAGGATGATACCATCCAGATTCTTCCACGTCGAGGAGATTATTGTCTTTTAGATAAAGAGGTTGGAGACCATGTTAGTCACACTATCTTTCCGCAGCCAACAAGTCTTGGCAAGGGAGTTCTTATTACTCCAACTGTTCATGGCAATTTGCTCGTGGGACCAACTGCAGTTGATACTGATGATATGGAGGCAACTAACACTACAGCCGAAGGCATAAGCGATTTGATTGCCAAAGCAAATGACCATGTTAAAAATCTTCCAATGCGAAAGGTTATCACATCTTTCGCTGGACTTCGTGCCCATGAAATTCATCATGATTTTATAATAGGCGAGGTGAAAGGTGCCAAGAATTTTATTGATTGTGCAGCTATAGAATCACCTGGTCTTTCTGCTAGCCCAGCAATTGGTGAAATGATTGCTGAAATAATAAAGGAAAAAATGGGGCTTGAGCCAAAGTCCGATTGGGTAGGCACAAGAAAGGATATTTTAAATCCAGTCGACCTGTCAATAGAGGAAAGAAATACGTTAATCAAAGAAAATCCGTCATATGGTAACATTATCTGCCGCTGTGAATCCATATCAGAGGGAGAAATTATAGATGCCATACATAGACCACTTGGAGCCAAATCCCTAGATGGAATCAAGCGACGCACCCGTGCGGGAATGGGTAGATGCCAGTCAGGATTCTGCTCTCCAAAGACAATGGAAATTATCCATAGGGAGCTAGGTCTAGCATACGAAGAGATTACAAAATGTGGAGGAGAATCCAATATCGTAATCTGTCGCACCAAGAATCAGAAGGGAGGCGAGCAGTAATGTTGAATTATGATATCGTTATTGTTGGTGGAGGTCCAGCTGGACTTGCAGCAGCAGTTGCCGCTAGAGAAGCTGGAATAGATAAAATTCTCATCTTGGAACGAGACAAAGAATTAGGTGGAATATTAAATCAGTGTATCCACAACGGATTTGGGCTCCACACCTTCAGGGAGGAGCTCACTGGTCCTGAGTATGCTTACCGATTTATCGAAAAGGTATTAGATGCCAAGATTGAATACAGGTTAAATACCATGGTTATGGACGTTAGCCAAGATAGAATTGTCACTGCCATGAGTCGTCAGGATGGAATGTATCAGATTAAAGCTGGTGCAATTATTCTTGCTATGGGTTGCCGTGAGCGCCCAAGAGGTGCTTTAAATATCCCTGGCTTCAGACCTGCTGGGATTTTTTCGGCAGGAACAGCTCAAAGGCTTGTAAACATAGAAGGCTATATGCCAGGACGAGAGGTGGTAATCTTAGGCTCTGGTGATATTGGTCTTATCATGGCTCGTCGTATGACCTTGGAGGGGGCAAAAGTAAAGGTGGTAGCTGAGCTTATGCCATACTCAGGAGGGCTAAAGCGAAATATAGTTCAGTGCTTAGATGATTTTGGGATTCCTCTAAAGTTATCCCATACAGTTGTAGATATAGAAGGCAAAGAGCACTTAAAGGCAGTTACAATTGCGCAGGTTGATGCCAATAGCAAACCAATTCCTGGAACGGAGGAGAGATATACTTGCGATACGTTACTGTTATCCTGCGGACTCATTCCTGAAAATGAGTTATCGAGAAATGCTGGAGTTGACATGAGCATGGTTACAAGTGGGCCTATTGTAAATGAATCTTTGGAGACTAACATCCAAGGAATATTTGCTTGTGGCAATGTTTTGCATGTTCACGATTTGGTGGACTATGTTTCAGAAGAAGCAGCTCGCGCTGGGGAAAATGCAGCCAAATTTATTAAAGGGCAGTTGCCTGATTCGAAGGCCGAGATTGAAGTTTCAGCAACTGATGGTGCACGCTACACAGTTCCTTCTACAATTAATGTAGACAGAATGGATGATAAACTTACAGTGCGCTTTAGAGTTGGAGCGGTTTATAAGGATTCATTTGTAAGCGTTTACTTTGACGATGAACGGGTGATGCATAACAAAAAGCGCATCATGGCCCCAGGAGAAATGGAGCAGATAATTCTTCTAAAGGATAAGTTAACCGCAAAACCAGATTTAAAGAAGATAACTGTAAAAATTGAATCAGAATAAAAATGAAAAGTGTTCAATTAAAAGATAGATATATTACTAGAGATTTTGTACTGAATAAAACAAATAATGTATAGGGGTCATAAATAATGGAAAAAAGAGAATTAACATGTATTGGTTGCCCAATGGGGTGCCAAATTACAGTAGAATTAGACGATGGTGAGGTGACATCTGTTACAGGTAACACCTGCAAAATAGGGGACAACTATGCCCGAAATGAAGTAACTCACCCAGAGCGAACAGTTACATCAACAGCAGTTGTTCTTGGGGGTGACAAGCCTAGAGTTTCAGTAAAGACCAAGTCTAACATTCCAAAGGATAAAATCACCGATGTTATGAAGGAGATTGATGCAGCAGTTGTGCACGCACCAGTTCATATTGGAGATGTTGTGGTAGAGAATGTGTGCAACACCGGAGTAGACGTGGTGGCAACCCGTAATGTAGAAGTATAAGTTTGCCTCCCACTATGCTTTCCTGTATACTTAACTAGAAAATTTATACAGATAAATTTTTATAGATTCTTGTTTTTCACCAGAAAAACAGGAATCGTATCGGACTAGGCTTTGGATTTATCCAAAGGCGTATCCTGCGAGCAGGATTCTTACGAGAAATTTCAGCTTTTTCTCGTAAGAAGTCATAATTTCTTGCACAACAAGATTTATACATAAATACGAGGAGAAGTATTATGAAAAAAAGAATATTGGGCCTAGATTTGCTCAGAGATATAGGTGTTATCTTTATCTTTTTATATCATTTCTGTATAGAATACATTAATTTGGCCCATGGCACAGATCCAGCCATGCCTTCCCTTAACTATTTTGTAAATATATGGGCTCGCCCTGCAAGCCTTTTTTTATTTATCATTTCTGGCTACGCTCTTATGTATAATCAGGAACATGAATTGTCTTTGAAGGAGTATTTCCTTAGAAGATTCAAGGGGCTTTTCATTCCATTTTATATCGCATATACGATTGCTTTTATCGCATGCTTTGCAGTGAACAATCTTACAGTCGGAAGCCCAGCTCCTTTGTACACATTTATTTACACTATTTTTGGAGTAGATGCAGTGGCTCAGGAGTTAAATAATGGTCTGGGATTTTATTTGGTTGGTGAATGGTTTATGTCTTGTATCGTTATCTGCTATCTGATTTTTCCATTGCTTGCCAAACTGATGAAGAGATTTAAATATGTTGCCTTAGGCGTATTAGCTATATGGAATGTGTTGTTACTTTTCTTCTGGAATCCATTTAATATTCAGGTTGAACACAACCCGCTGTTTATCATTTTGTATTTTTACATTGGAATGTTAATGTACGAAAAGTACGGCCAAAAGGAAATTCCTAAATCGCTAAGGACTTCAAATGGGATAGTTGCAATCATAGCATTTGCATTTTTATTGGTAGCAGGCTATACATCTGTTGTTGGAATGGTATCCCCAGAAGCTTTTGAGATTATATGTGTAGGTTGGTCTATGGCCATGTTTTTGGCACTAAGAGACTTAGAGATTTCACCTGAGAAAAAGTCTTACAAAGCTATCACATACATATCTGGAATCAGCTGGTATGTGATACTGGTGCATCATATTATAATAATTTTACTTTTCACACATTATAATTTTGAAACATACACTCGCAGAGAAACATTTACAATGCTGCTACTTACAATAGCACTAACTTGGCTTGGGGCTGAGGCTATTAGAAAGCTTACAACAAAGGTTAAAAATCTTTTTAAATAAAATAAATTTACAGGAGTTACTACATGGATATTACTAAACAGATTGCTACAGAACTTTCGGTGAGACCTGCTCAGGTTGATGCCGCCATCAAATTGTTGGACGAGGGAAATACAGTACCTTTCATTTCTAGATATCGAAAAGAGGTTACAGGCGGCCTTAACGATGAGCAGCTTCGAGCTCTTTCAGAACGATTAACGTATTTAAGAAATCTTGAAGAAAAGAAGGCTACTTGTCTTGCTTCTATTGAAGAGCAGGGACTACTTACCGAAGAACTCAAAAAAGCAATCTTAGAGGCAACAACTCAGGTCGCGGTAGACGATTTATACCGTCCATATAGACCAAAGCGTCGCACCAGAGCAACCATTGCTAAGGAAAAGGGCTTAGAGCCTCTTGCAAACATTATCATTCTTCAGATGACAGATAAGTCCCTTGATGAAGAAGCAAAGGCGTTTTTAAATCCTGAAAAGGAAGTTAATACTCCAGAGGAAGCCATTGCAGGAGCTTGCGACATTATTGCAGAAAGCATTTCTGACGATGCAGACTATCGTACATGGATTCGTGAGAAGACATTTAAAAATGGTCGAATTATTTCAAAGGCTAAGGATGAAAAGGCCGAGTCAGTTTATGAGAATTATTATGATTATGATGAAGCTATTGCAAAGCTTCCAGGTCATAGAATTCTCGCCCTCAATCGCGGTGAAAAGGAAAAGATTCTTAAGGTTTCTATAGAAGCACCAGTGGATGATATTTCAAATTACCTTCAAAAGAAGGTTATAATCCGCGATAACGCAAATACGAATCAGGCACTTATAGCTACAATCGAAGATGCGTACACAAGACTAATTGCACCATCTATTGAAAATGAGATTCGTGGCAACTTAACAGAAATGGCTGAAGATGGAGCAATCAAGGTATTTGGCAAGAATCTTACACAGCTTTTGATGCAGCCTCCAATTGCAGGACGCAATGTGCTTGGCTGGGACCCAGCATTCAGAACGGGTTGCAAGATTGCAGTTGTAGATGCGACAGGAAAAGTGTTAGATACAACTGTTGTTTATCCAACAGCGCCACAAAACAAAGTAGAAGAAACCAAAAAGGTGATAAAGGCGCTTATCAAAAAGCACAATGTTTCGCTTATTTCTCTTGGAAATGGTACTGCTAGCCGAGAGTCGGAACAAATCATTGTGGACATGCTTAAAGAGATTCCTGAAAAGGTAGAATACATTATTGTAAATGAAGCGGGTGCTTCTGTTTATTCTGCAAGTAAGCTTGCCACAGAAGAATTCCCTAACTTTGATGTAGGCCAGCGTAGTGCCACATCTATGGCACGCCGCCTTCAAGATCCACTTGCAGAGCTTGTAAAAATAGATCCAAAGTCAGTGGGTGTTGGACAGTACCAGCACGACATGAATCAGAAAAAGCTTGACGAGACCTTGGCTGGTGTAGTAGAGACTTGTGTTAATGCAGTAGGTGTCGATTTAAATACAGCCTCAGCATCTTTGCTTGAGTACGTATCAGGTATCAACAAGACTCTTGCCAAGAATATTGTTACCTATCGTGAGGAAAATGGCCGCTTCAATTCAAGAGCGGAGCTTAAAAAAGTTCCAAAGCTTGGGCCTAAAGCATTTGAGCAGTGCGCAGGATTTATGAGAATAAGTGGTGGTAAGAATCCTCTTGATGCAACAGCAGTTCACCCAGAAAGCTACGACGCTGCCAAATTGTTACTGGAAAAGCTTGGATTTGATACAAAGGATATAGCTACTGGAACTCTAAAAGAAATCCACAAGAGCATAAAGGATATTAAAGCTTTATCCACAGAACTTGGTGTAGGTGAGATGACTTTAGAGGATATCATTAAAGAGCTAGAAAAGCCGGGGCGTGATCCTCGTGAGGATATGCCAAAGCCAATCCTTAAAAGTGATGTCCTTGAAATGAAGGATTTAAAGCCTGGTATGCGTCTGAAAGGAACCGTTCGCAACGTAATAGACTTTGGTGCATTCATTGATATTGGAGTGCATCAAGATGGATTGGTACACATTTCACAGATGACAGACCGTTACATTAAGCACCCATTAGAAGTAGTTTCAGTAGGTGACATTGTGGATGTTGAAGTGCTTTCAGTTGATGAAAAGAAGAGCCGAATCGCCCTTACAATGAAATTAGGAAAATCTTAACTTAAAGGTTTTCGTAATTTCATAAATTTCAGGGGAGCAAATTTGTGCTATCTTAACAAATAGTACTCAATAGAGGCATAAAATATTGACAATTATTCCAATTAGCCATATACTCGCTTTAGTGAAAAAAGTAACAGTGAGTTAGCTTTTTAGGAGAAATGGGTTTTGAGTGAGTCGTTAGGGGTTTCGACTCACTCTTTTTTTTGCGCCAATTTCCTGCCCCTCTAATAAGTTCTATTTTTAAATACCCTAACCATAGTCTGGCACCTTATATGTACAGAACGTCGCATGAATATCTTGTTTTTCTACTGCACGTTCGCCATCCCTTTTCATGTGTCTTTTACACGTCGGTACAATTTTGCAGCGGATTCTTCTTACTAAGCGGACACACATAAACTTAAACAAAATAGATTTCAGCTTTTATAAATGCAACTTGGGTGATTTTGGAATGAGCTTAGTAAAATGGCAGCTGATTTTGCACAGTATAAGCACGCGAAGCCAGGACGGCTGAGCGAGCCCGAAAATGAGAATGGACTCGATTTAGAGGGCGGTGCTTATACTGACAAAATCTGCTGCGTTATTTTACTTGGCGAATGTAACATGAAACCAAGTGCATCTTATAAAAACTGAAATCTATTCGTGAAACTTCAAGTGTCCGCTCTAAAAAGAATCCTTGCAAAATAGTACAGTCGAGTACAAAGACACATGGAGATGTCTCACCTGTGCATAAGAAAAACTACGATATTCGCGAAATTGTTCTGTGCATATAGGGTGCCAGACTACAGGTAGGGGATTTATATTTAGAGTTTCCGATTGGGGCAGGAAATTTACCTGCTATTTTTTTATGGGGGAAATTGTGTTAAAATTAATAAAAACAAGGAGACGAGAAATAGTGGACAGTATTAGATTTGAAGTAAAGATTACAGAAGAGGATTTATATAAATACAATTTGCATCATGCTTATAGTTCAAGCCAGGGTCTTTTCTCCGTGGCATTGTTTGTGTTGCTTATTGTTTTGTGGATTCTTAGATTTCCTATCATGTCAAATGCTTATAGGGTGATGTATCCGCTGTTTGCATTTATCATCCTAATTTATATTCCTATGTCACTTAAGCTTAGGGCTAAGAATGCAATCAATCAGGCTGTGTTTCAGCATCCGTTGACTTACGAGTTAAAGGATGATGGAATCTTTATTTCGTCACCTACAACTGAGGAGCCAGCAGAGCTGCCATGGGAGTACGTCTACAAGGTTTCCGTGTGGAAAGGCTATTTGCTTATTTACAGCAACAGAATAAATGCGTATATTATTCCTGTTGAGTCAATAGAAAGTCAATATGATTCCATTGTTTCATTTATTAAATCACACGTAGAGGATTATAAGTTACAGATAAAATGATTGAGATTATAGAAACTAATTCACCAGAAGAAACAGAAGCTCTTGGCAACAAGCTTGCAGCTGAGGCTAAACCTGGACAGGTCTTTACTTTGATTGGCGACTTGGGGGTTGGCAAGACGGTTTTCACTCAGGGCTTTGCTACTGGACTTCAGATTCCTGAGGCAATTTGCAGTCCTACTTTTACCATAGTTCAGGTGTATGATAGTGGCAGATTGCCATTTTATCATTTTGATGTATATCGTATAGGCGATATTGAAGAGATGGATGAGATAGGGTACGAGGACTACGTTTACGGCGACGGAGTGTCACTTATTGAGTGGGCCAATCTTATTGAGGACATTTTGCCAGAGCATTACACTCAAGTAACCATAGAAAAAGATTTAGAAAAAGGATTTGATTACCGCAAGATTACGGTAGAAGAGATTTAACTATATATGAAGATATTAGGTATAGATGGTTCGGGACTAGTTGCTTCCGTAGCCATTGTAGAGGATGACAATTTAATTGGAGAATATACAACTGGATATAAGAAGACTCATTCTCAGACATTGCTTCCAATGCTAGATGAGCTCAAGACTATGGTAGAGCTAGATCTCAATTCCATAGATGCCATTGCTGTGGCAGCAGGCCCAGGTTCTTTTACTGGTCTTAGGATTGCATCAGCTACGGCAAAGGGACTTGGTCTATCCTTGGGATGTCCAATTGTATCGGTTCCTACTGTGGATGCACTTGCATTTAATATGTGGGGCAATTCAGGTATCATTTGCCCAATCCTGGATGCAAGACGCGGCCAGGTATATACAGGATTATATCAGTTTGCCGAGGATGGCAGCTTTCAGGTAGTTAAGGAGCAGTGTGCTGTGGAATTCAAAGAGATTGCAGCAGAGATAAATGCCAAAGGCCAGATGGTCACTTTCCTAGGTGATGGCGTCCCAGTATTCCAAGAATTAATTTCATCAATTATTTCAGTTCCATATAGATTTGCACCAGCCCATCTGAATCGTCAGCATGCTGCATCGGTTGCAGCCTTAGGTTCCATATACTATGCTAATGGCGATTGCGAGCCAGCAGCAGACCATAGACCAGAATATCTTAGACTTTCACAGGCTGAGCGTGAGCGTATGGAAAAGGAAGGGAAAGCTTAATGAGTCTAGAGTTTAGACATGCAGACATAAAGGATATAGATAGAATCCTTGAGATTGAGAGAGCATCAATGAGCGCGCCTTGGTCCAGAGCTTCATTTATAGAAGCAATAGAGTCTGACCATGCATTTGTTATCTTGGCAATGTATGATGGCGAGATGGCAGGATATGCAGTTTTTTATCTTACCGTTCCAGAGGCAGAGCTTCCTGATATAGTGATTTCTGAAGAATACAGGGGATTAGGTATTGGACGGGCACTGCTTAATCACTCCATTGAAGAACTTCAATCTAGTGGAGTTGAAAAGCTATTTCTAGAGGTTCGAAAGTCCAACACGCCAGCCCGCCAGTTGTATGAGACTTTTGGTTTTGAACAAATTGGTATTCGTAAATATTTTTACAGCGACCCTGTAGAGGACGCAATTTGTATGAGTTTCGAAATGAAATGAGCAAAAGAGGATGTTATAGATGTTAGATGTTTGTTTGTTGGGAACGGCAGGCATGATGCCGCTTCCAAATAGATGGCTCACCTCGTGCCTGTTTAGGTTTAACGGGGAGGGGCTTTTGATAGATTGTGGTGAGGGCACCCAAGTAGCCCTTCGCGAGGCGGGATTTTCCCCTAACCCAATTTCGGTGATTTGCCTCACCCATTATCATGCTGATCATGTTAGCGGCTTGCCAGGGTTTTTATTATCCATGGGCAATTCAGATAGAACCGACCCAATTACAATAGTGGGCCCTAAAGGCTTGGAGCGAGTTGTTAATTCCCTTAGAGTTATAGCTCCGGAGTTACCATTTGAAATCAATTTTCATGAGATAACTCAGCCGGAGGAAACATTTGAGATTTTGGGTTATCATATCCATGCATTCAAGGTCAATCACAATGTATTGTGCTATGGTTATACCATCGAGATACCGCGAAAGGGCAGATTCGATGTGGAGGCAGCCAAGGCACTTGACCTTCCAGTCAAATTATGGAATCCTTTGCAAAAGGGAATGCAGGTAGAGCATGAGGGCAAGGTTTTCACACCGGACATGGTGATGGGGGAAGCCCGAAAAGGAATCAAAGTTACATATTGCACAGATACAAGGCCAACCAAGACCCTGGTTGAATCAGCGGAGAATGCTGATTTGTTAATTTGCGAGGGAATGTACGCCGAGGAAGACAAGCTTGCCAAGGCAAAGCAAAACAAGCACATGACTTTCTATGAGGCGGCTAAGGTTGCCAAGGATGCAAAAGTTGATAGACTTTGGCTTACACATTTTTCGCCTTCAATGACGGGGCACAAGAGATACATGAAGGCGGTCTGTGAGATTTTCCCACAGGCAGAATTAGGAGAGGATGGCAAATTCTTAGAACTGGATTTTGCGGAGGAGTAATATGAAGAAGGTACTGCGAATAGGAATAGCGGTAATCTGTATGGCAGCATTGATAATAGGCTACTATGCTTATTTATCACGTAGAAATGATAAAGCCAAGGCAGAAGAGAGCGTTGAGCCATCAGAGGTTCAGGCTATTATCACCAAGAATTTCACATCAGACTACCCAGCAACTCCACGAGCAGTAGTTAAATGGTACAACAGAATTATTACAGCCTACTATGCAGAGGAATTTGACCAGGGTCAATTAGAAAAAATGGCAGATCAGGCTCGCTCTCTTATGGACGACGAGCTGTTAAAATACAATCCAAGAGATACATATCTTGCCTCACTTTCAATGGAGATTGAGGACTATCACAATAGATCCAGGACAATAGTGTCAAGCACAGTCAGCGATTCCAAAGAAGTTCAATACAAAACTGTCAATGGCTATGAATGCGCATTTGTGTCTTCCTACTATTTTATTAGAGAGGGAAGCTCATACACCAGGACCTACGAGGATTTCTGCCTTAGAAAAGATTCCAAGGGACATTGGAAGATTCTTACTTGGAGGCTGTCCACAGAGGATGAAATAAATGGATACTAATGAAGTTAAAATACTTGCTATAGAAAGCTCCTGCGATGAAACTGCAGCAGCTATAGTTGTAAATGGAAGAGACGTTAGAAGCAATGTAATTTCCACACAGATTCCCCTTCATACATTGTATGGAGGCGTTGTTCCGGAAATTGCATCCAGAAAACATATAGAGAGAATCAATCAGGTTATAGAGCAGGCTTTAGATGAAGCGGACATGGGCCTTGAGGACATGGATGCTATTGCAGTCACCTATGGCCCAGGATTGGTTGGCGCACTTTTAGTTGGTGTGGCCGAGGCTAAGGCTATAGCTTTTGCTGAACAAAAGCCTTTGATTGGAGTTCATCATATTGAGGGACACATAAGTGCCAATTATATTGAGAACAAAGATTTAAAGCCGCCATTTTTATGCTTAGTTGTGTCAGGTGGCCACACTCATTTAGTTAGAGTTGCCGATTATGGCAAATACGAGATACTTGGTCGCACTAGAGATGATGCGGCGGGAGAAGCTTTTGACAAGGTTGCTAGAGCTATAGGTCTAGGCTATCCAGGCGGCCCTAAGATTGAGAAGGCAGCCCATGAGGGCAATCCATCTGCAATAGAGTTTACTAGACCAAAGGTATCAGATGGACTCTATGATTTTTCTTTTAGTGGATTAAAATCGCAAGTGTTAAATTATATCAATGCCGCTCAGATGAAGGGTGAGTCTATTAACGAGGTTGATATTGCTGCTTCATTCCAGCAGACAGTCATTGATACTTTATGTGATCATGCAGCCCTTGCCATAGACGAGTTTGGAATGGATAAATTTGCCATAGCCGGAGGAGTAGCATCTAATCAAACTCTTCGAAGTGCCATGGAAAAGATGTGTCAAGAAAAAGGCGTTCAATTCTATCACCCGTCACCAATCCTTTGCACCGATAATGCGGCCATGATTGGTGCAGCAGCCTACTATGAATATATGGCTGGTCGTAGAGATGGTTGGGACTTAAACGCTATACCAAATCTAAAGCTAGGCGAGAGATAAAGTCTTCCTATTTAATAGGTAAGCAACAAGAGGGAATAATTCTTATGAACAAATTTACAGCGATAGTACTTGCAGCAGGAAGCGGAAAACGCATGGGACAGGAAGTCCCTAAGCAATATATGAATCTAGGTGGCATGCCTTTAATGGCTCACTGCCTTAAGACTTTTCAGGAGAGCCAGATTACACAGATAGTTCTTGTGGTGGCGCCAGGTGACATAGATAAATGTCGCAAAGAAATAATAGAGAAATATCATATTGATAAGTGCGTGGCTATAGTTGAGGGCGGCGAGGAGAGATACAATTCTGTTTATGCAGGCCTTCAGGCAATCAATGATGGCTATGTATTGATTCACGATTGTGCTAGGGCATTTGTATCAATAGATATCATCCATAGATGTATGTCTGCAGTTGCACTTTATGAGTCCTGTGTGGTCGGTATGCCTTCCAAGGACACAATCAAGGTTACTGATTCTAAGCGAAAGGTCCTTGATACACCAGATAGAAGTAATGTGTGGGTAGTTCAGACACCTCAGTGCTTTGAATACAATCTGGTTCGCAGCGCTTATGATAAAATCATCCCAAAGGCAGACAAGACAATTACTGATGATGCAATGATTGTAGAGCTTGCAACAGACCATGATGTACACATGATAGAGGGCGCTTATACCAATATAAAGGTGACAACGCCAGAGGACGTAGCCTTCGGTGAAGCCATCCTAAAAACCAGGGGATAATTTCACAAGAAAATAGGGCATTGTCGCAATTTTCTGAATTTGGCGTTTTTAGAAAAAACTTACTCGTTTTATGTTGACATAAGCCCTACTAGATGATATTATACTACTCGTGTCCGAGAGATACATGCAGAGGTATCGAAGTGGTCATAACGAGGCGGTCTTGAAAACCGTTTGTCCGCAAGGGCGCGTGGGTTCGAATCCCACCCTCTGCGTTAATTATTTAAAGCCGTTAAGCGAAAGCTTAGCGGCTTTTTTTACCTTATAGGAAATTGCTTTGCAATCTCCTATAAGGTAAAAAACACACTTCGTGTGAAATATGTGTCTCGGCGACAGAAGAATTTATTTGCTTACAGCAAATGTCGCCTCGCACTGCTGGAGTTTTGCGTAGCA
>JAILGH010000014.1 GCA_024697025.1 Pseudobutyrivibrio sp. | reverse complement strand
GGCGCAATGGAAGCCTATGATTATAATAACGATGGAACTACAGATTTAATCGTAGTTGGAACGGACCATAAAGGTGAAGACAATGTCTTGATATATCACTATCATACTGGCGATGAAATTATGGAAAAAGGTTATTTTGATAAAGACTTAGATTTGTCAAAAACACTATCACAGTCAGTAGATACTATTAGCATGGAAAATATTAAAAATGCGTTAGATAATATTAACTAGGAGGGGTAATTTATGAAAGTATATTGTTACGAAAGATGCACTACATGCAAGAAAGCTTTAAAATGGTTAGATGCTAGAAAGATTACTTATGAATTAATTGATATCAAAGGCGAACATCCAAGTGAAAAGGTGCTTCGTGATGCCTACAAGAAAAGTGGTGTTGAGCTAAAGAAATTCTTTAATACTAGTGGCCAACTGTATAGACAGATGGAGCTTTCCAAGAAGCTAAAAGACATGAGCGAAGACGAGCAGTTCAAGCTCCTAGCATCAGATGGAATGCTTGTAAAGAGACCACTTGTCATAACAGATAAGAATGTTTTGCTTGGATTTAAAGAGACTGAGTGGAGTGAAGTATTTGGACGTGGCTAATGGTCCAAAGTGGACCTAGGGGACGGGGTTAGTGGTCCATTTTACATATTTGTTCAAACTAGGTAACTCCTGAAAGTGGATTACTTTTAGGAGTTTTCTTGACAGGATATATTACTAATAGTAATATATCTATTAGTAATATATGAAGGAGGCCGGGAGTTTGGAAAACATTATTTTAAGCCTGCTTTTATTTAAGGCGATGACAATCTATGAAATGCGCACATACATACAGCAGAATCTTTCCACCGTTTGTAGTGACAGCCTAGGAAGTATGCAAAGTGCTATTAGAAAGCTTCTCGAGAAGGGATATATTTCTGTTGATGAATTTATAGACAACAATACGCTTAAGAAACAGTACAGCATAACTTCAGAAGGAGTGAAGCATTATAAAGGCTGGGTTGGAACCCCAATCAATATTCAAAAGATGAAGAGCATGGAGGAAGGTAAGTTTTTCTTTCTTGGCATAGCTCCTGGGGAGAAGAGAGTGGCTTTTCTTAAATCATACATATCTGATTTGGAAGGTGAGTATGATAAGCTGCTGGCCATAAAGGATTATGTTGATAAAACTCAGCAAACAGCCATAGAAAGAAATACTAAACGAATCAAGCAGGACGCTGCCCTTGTTAAAAATCTGCTAGAGGTTTCAGGTGAAAAGTCGGTGGAGCAGGCTGTTACTAATATTGATAATTATCAGCTTTACATGTTGGAGTATGGCTTAGAGAGAATTCAATCGGATTTGGAGTTTTATAAAAAAATATTAAAACGTGAATTTAAGGAAACTAAGGGATGAAAAATAAATTAACAAATAGGAAGGTGAAGCGCGTGCTTATAGCGATAGTAGTTATAGTGGTGGCAGTCATGGCCCTTAAATTTATATTGTTCCCACCTTTAAAGGAAATTCCTACCACGGGAAAATATCAAATCTCGTACGAGGATTACTGGGTGAATGAAGATAAGATTGATCCTTATTCAAAGAATGGAGATAACAGGCAGCTTCAGGTTAGAAAGTGGTACCCAAAAGAATGTAAGGAGCAGAAACCTGTTGTTGTGGCATCGCATGGTTCATGTGGAACAATAGATAATAACATTAGTCTATATCGTGAGTTGGCAAGTCATGGATATATTGTACTTGCAGTGGCACATCCTGGGCAGGCGGCAAGTGTTAAATTTGAAAATGGGAAAAAGAGCAGACCAAGCATGGATTTCTTCAAGGAGATGTCAGCTTTGAAGCCAGATGATAATCCTGATAATGCGTATATAGTTTTTAATAAATGGATGGAAATCAGAACGGATGATTTAAATGCTGTTATGGATGATTGGATTGCAAAAAACGGAGCAACTCAGTTTATAGCCGAGGGGCATTCACTTGGAGGCTCAGCCGCATATGCCATGGCAAGAATCAGAAAGGATGTAATCGGTGTTATCGCCTTGGAATCACCATTTATGTACGACATTAAAGGCGTCGAGGCTGGCAAGTTTGTTTTCGATGATAGCGATTATGAAGTTTCTCTTTTAAACATCTATTCTGATGCAAGTTATCCTTATTTAAAGGAATGGGGGCAGTATGGAAACAATAGCAAGTTTTTAGATAGTAGCAATCCCATTTATGCAAATATCCATTATGAAAACATAGGCCACATGGGGCTATGTGATTTGTCACTAGCTTCGCCAGTTATAACAGCAATTATGGATAGTGGCTTCCAGAAAGTCGATGCATCCGACCAACTGACGCGCCTAAACGAAGATGTATTGCAATGGATTTTGGACCTAGGGGACGGGGTTAGTGGTCCATTTTGATCTATGAGGTTAGGGTGGTACTTTTTCAGCATTTACATCCTGCTCCTGATACATAATTAATTATTTGCATTTTATATGGCGAAAGAGGGAAGAAATGATGGAGATATTTAGTGTTATTGGAGCCGTACTTTTATTTATCGCGGCATTTTTTGAAATATTATTAATAGGGGGATGTCCTCTTGGCGAGTTCACCATGGGTGGCCGACATAAGGTGCTTCCACCAGCTAGGAGAGCGGCTGGAGCGGGTTCCTTGCTCACGCAAATTTTTGCAGGGCTTATTCTTCTGCAGGCAGGTGGATTTATGAAAATGTGGTTTACTTTTGGAGTCACTAAAGTCATCTGTTATGTTTTTGGAGGCTTCTTTGTAATAAACACTGTTATGAATTTCTTTTCAACGAGCAAAAAAGAGAAGTACACAATGACACCACTTGCTTTGATTGAAGCTGTTTGCTTTTTTGTGACAGCAGCATATATGTAATTCATTGTGACTTGACAAGTGACCGAGCGGTAACTATAATTAGGTTACCAATCGGTCACTTTTTCTTTTTGGTAGATAATTGCTTTGTGTTTACCATTTTAGAATGGCAATAACGAAGATTGTTGGAATGGGGTATTAATGATTAAAGGGAAAAGAAAGAAAAAAATGATAGCACTGTGTATATTGGGGATTATTGTCTTTGTTCTTGCCATAGATTTTATTGTGGTCAGGAATGAAGCCCTTGATAGATTCGCGGGATATGAAGCGAAGGCAAAAAGTATAGAAAGTTCCTATGGAAAAATCAGCTATATTGACGAGGGCAGCGGAGAGACGTTTCTTGTCATTCATGGAATTACCGGAGGGTACGACCAGGGATTTGACGTCTTAAGCGGCCGTACTGATGATTATAGAGTAATTGCTCCGTCTAGGTTTGGTTATCCAGGAAGCGATATGCCAGATGATGCAACTGTAGATATGCAGGTGGAGGCTTCTATTGAATTGCTGGATAATCTTGGTATAGACAAAACTTTTGTCGTGGCCACAAGTGCTGGAGGGACAATAGCCCAGAGGTTCGCATTAATGTATCCTGAAAGATGCAAAGGTTTGGTGCTGTATTGCTCGGGTTATCCTGCAGCGGAGCAACCGACCAAACCAGCTACGGGGATGGCAGGCCCTCCAAGCGCACTATGTAATGACTTTGCCATGTGGCTTATCAGCCCTTTATTCAAACCCATCATGGGAATGGATAGAAGCGTGATAAAGCAGATTATGCCAATGAAAGAGCGTAAAGCAGGTATTGTCTTTGACGGTGATGTGGTAAATAAAGATCATACAAATCACTACGAGAATTATGATTTGAAAAATATTAAAGTGCCTGTTCTCATTATCCATTCTGAGGATGATAAGTTGGCTAATCCTGAAAAAGCGAAATACTGGAGCAATGAGATTCCAGGGTGCACCTCGGTTTTCTTTTCGGGCGGAGGCCATCTGATGGCGGGTAATGATGAACAGATAAATGATTTACTTGATGAGTTTGTGGAGAAGAATAAATGAGCACTAAAGAATTGATTCTTAAAGAGGCACTTAAACAGTTTTCGCAAAGAGGTTATGACGGGACTTCAATGAGTGATATCGCAGTGCCCCTTGGAATATCTAAAGCGGCGCTTTATAAACATTTTAAAAGCAAACAGCAGATTTTTGACGAAATAATCGAGCAATCGGAAGTTAAATATAAGGATTTATTCGAAAAACTTTCGGTTCATTTTCCTAAGCATGATGAAGTG
>JAILGH010000092.1 GCA_024697025.1 Pseudobutyrivibrio sp. | reverse complement strand
CGCCTTGAGGCAACAGGCTTCAAGCTTGACCCTAGGGTTAGAATGCATGAGCCACTTGGCTTCCATGACTACAATCATCTTCAGATGAATGCTTTTGCAGTAGTTTCTGATTCTGGCACACTTCCTGAGGAATCAAGTTTCTTTACAAGCATTGGAAAGCCATTTCCTGCAGTTTGTATTCGTACTTCAACGGAGCGCCCAGAAGCCCTTGATAAGGCTTGCTTCTTTATAGCAGGAATTGATGAGGCATCATTGCTTCAAGCTGTTACAACAGCTATCGATATGAACGAAAATGGCGACTATGGTATTCCGGTTCCAGACTATGTTGAGGAAAATGTATCGACTAAGGTTGTTAAGATTATTCAGTCATACACCGGAATAGTTAACAAGATGGTTTGGAGAAGTGATGTTTAAAATCGAGTGAAACGAAGATTTTGAATATCAGGAGCCGAAGGCGACGATAAAGTGATGTTTAGAATCGAGCGAAACGAAGATTTTGAATAAAAAAGGAGATTAAAATGAATTGCGATTTATTTAAAGATAAGACTTTGATGATTACAGGCGGAACAGGTTCATTTGGTTCAACAGTTTTAAAGCATTTTTTGGATTCAGATTTAAAAGAAATCAGAATCTTTTCTCGTGATGAGAAAAAGCAGGATGATATGAGACATCAGCTTCAGGCTGAGCATCCTGACCTTGCAGGCAAGGTAAAGTTCTACATCGGAGATGTTCGCAACATGCGTTCAGTTCAGGACGCAATGCCAGGCGTGGATTTTATTTTCCATGCAGCTGCATTAAAGCAGGTTCCATCTTGCGAATTCTTTCCAATGGAAGCTGTTCGCACCAATGTTGAGGGAACTGACAACGTTTTACATGCAGCAGTCGAGGCTGGCGTAGAGCGAGTAGTATGTCTTTCAACTGACAAGGCTGCATACCCAATCAATGCAATGGGTATTTCAAAAGCCATGATGGAAAAGGTTATCGGAGCCAACGCTCGTGTTGCTGCCGGCAAGACAACAATCTGTACAACACGTTACGGCAATGTTATGTGCTCACGTGGTTCGGTTATCCCTCTTTTCATTGACCAGATTAAAGCAGGAAATTCAATCACAATCACAGATCCAAACATGACTCGCTTCCTTATGAATCTTGATGAGGCAGTTGCTCTTGTTATGTTCGCATTTGAAAATGGCGAGCCAGGTGATTTGTTTGTTCAAAAATCAGATGCATCAACAATTGGTGACCTTGCAAAGGCTGTTCAGCAGCTTTTTGGTGATACAGGCACCAAGATTATTGGTACTCGACACGGAGAGAAGCTTTTCGAGACACTCATGACAAATGAAGAGTGCGTCCGCTCAATCGATATGGGCAATTACTACCGCGTGCTTCCAGATGGCCGCGACCTCAACTATGACAAGTTCTTTGTAAATGGAGAGGTTCACACAATGGCTAGTGAGGCTTACACATCTCATAACACTAAGCGCCTTGATGTACAGGGCACAGTGGACAAGATTATGACAACTGACTATGTACAGGAAATGCTTGCTAGTTGGGATAAGTAATTTGCTAGATATTTCTTTAAAAGAATAAACAACAACTTTTCTAGAGATTGCACTAATAAGTGCAGTCTCTATTTTAGTTAATAGAAAAGTTCCTAGAAGTATCATACTTAGTAAAAAGAATAGCCGCAAACTTCTTTATAACATATTACTTAAAGAAGTTGTTGAACTTTTCTAAGTAATATGTTATAAAGAAGTTGGAGGAAAATACATGGTATACAATTTTTCTGAAGATTTAAAAACAGTTAGGGATATATTGGGGATGAGTCAAAAAGAGCTTGCAGCGGAATTGGGCGTTCAGCAAATTACATTATCCCGGAGTGAGAACGAGCAAACTCGTCCAAATGAAAAGTTAGTTGAAGCATTGTATGATTTTGCATTTAAAAAGAATATCAGGATAAATCGATTAAAGGAAATGCTATGGCAAGAGAGCTTGCCTAAAGATCATAAGCTTTTATTTCATGGAGCTAAAAGTGAGATTGTGGACTCAATTGATGTTAAATTCGGCAGAGTAAATAATGATTTCGGGCAAGGCTTCTATACAGGAGAGAGCTATGCTCAAGCGGTTTCTTTTGTTTCTGGATTTGATAAATCATCGGTATATATAATAGATTTTAATCCAGTTGGATTAAAGGCCAAAAAATATGCGGTAAACCAGGAATGGATGATGACAATAGCATATTATCGGGGGGCATTAGATGAATACAAAGATCATCCGATGATTAAAGATTTAATTGAAAAATCACGAAAGTGTGACTATATAATCGCACCTATAGCAGATAATAGGATGTTTCAAATTATTAATTCATTTATTGATGGTGAGATTACTGATGAACAATGTAAGCATTGTCTGGCGGCAACAAATCTTGGAAATCAATATGTTTTTATATCGGAAAAATCAGCCCAAAATATCAAATTATTGGAGAGATGTTACGTATCAGCATCAGAAAGAGATTATTACAAATCAATACGAGAAAATGATGCTAAAATGGGTGACGATAAGGTGAAATTGGCACGCAGAAAATATAGAGGACAAGGCAAATATATAGATGAAATCTTGCATTAGTAGGAGGCGAAAAATAATGGAAGCAAAAAAGATAGATAAAGATGGATTACTCTTATGTGAGCTTCAGGGAAAAGCCTTTGAATTATCTGCTACAAAAACTAATTGTAGTTCAGAGATATTTATCAGACGTTTCATGCATAGTAATATAGTTAATCAAATTGATAGTAGTTCAATATTATCAACGAATATGCAACCAAGTGATATACTTGCAGAAGTTGATGGGCAATACGGCAAGTCAGATTATGGCTCAGTTAAGTACTCGGCAAATGAGCTGTTTTGGATAGGTTACTTTTATAGATTTTTTTGCTATACATATAGCATTTCATCTGCTAGAGCATATAAGATAATTAAGCCCAAAGAGCTTCGTGGACTTTTCCTGCCATATCATACCATGGATGTATCACAGGCAATTGAAAGAATTCTTGAAGCAAAAAACCTTTTTACGGATGATAAAATGGAAATCCAAAGACAGTTTATGATTTTCAAAAAATATAGAAATGCGGAAATTAAAAGCAAATAATTCCAAACTAGATTTTCCTTTACTCTAGCGTTATACTAGAATGGCTTATAAATATAGAAAGATAGGAAATATCATGAAAAAGATTAAAGAGTTATATTTTAAATACGAAGAGATAATTAATTATTTAATAGTAGGAGTTTTGACTACTATAGTCAGCTGGGTTGCATATGGATTATCAAAGTTTGTGCTGGATGTAGAGCACAATTCAATTCACATGCAGATTGCGGTTATAATTCGCTGGCTGGCAGGTGTTTTATTTGCATACTTCACAAACCGCAAATACGTGTTTAAAAGTGAGAACCCAAATAAAATCAAGGAGTTTATCAGCTTTGCAGGCTCAAGAGTATTCACATATTTTATGGATGCGTTGATTATGGCCTTTGTTCCAGGCTGGTTACCAGAGAAGTTTTTTGGATTGACAGCCGATTGGGCAGCTACCCTCATTTCAGCTGTATTGGTTACAATAACAAATTATGTTTTGAGTAAATTCCTAGTATTTACAAAGAAAAATAAAGAGGAACACAATGAGTAAGAAAACAAAAAGTATCGTAAGTACAACAATCGTAATTACGATACTTACTATGTGTTTTAAGCTGCTGGGCTTTGTAAAGCAGGCTGTAGTAGCTTATTTCTTTGGAACAACCTTTTATACAGACGTATATTATCTGGCCTTTAATTTTGTGGGGATGCTTGGCTCGGCATTTATTCGAGCAATCACCATTTCAATGGTTAGCATTTACACCAATTGCCTGATTCAAAAAGGCAAAGACGAGGCATCTAAACTTATATCGGCTTGCCTTGAGATACTTGTTCCAGTAGTGCTTGCAGTTATGCTGCTTGCATACGCATTAACTCCACAGATTGCGCATATGCTTGCGCCAGACTATACACCTGAAAAGGCATTGTTGCTACAGCATTATTTGCAGCTGTGCTTCCCATTTTTCTTGTTTGCTGTTGTCACATTAGTGTGGACAACAATGTTTGATGCAAATAAGGATTTTGTGGCAGGTCGTACAGAATCATTTACAACAAGCGTTACGACTATACTTTGTTGTATATTTTTGCATGGCGTACTTCAGGCTGGAACAACTCTGGTGATAGCACAATACTGTAGCTATGTGATTTTTGGCTTATTCCTTATAATTCGCGGCCGAAGATATTTCAAGTTTACACTGGTTCCCCTTAGGGATGTACCTGAAATAAAGACAGTATTATTGACGGCCATACCGCTTTTCATTGGAAATTCGGTATCACAGATTAACAAAATTGTCGATGGTGCTCTTGCGGCAGGCTTGGGTGATGGTAAGGCAACATCCCTTTCCAATTCGGCAATGCTAGAGGATTTTGTCACAGTAATACTGGTCAACAATGTGGTGGATGTTTTGTATGTAAACTTTTCAATTTACACCGCCAACAAAGACTATGACAAGCTGGTTGAAATCATGAAAAAGGCAATCAACATTATGATATGTATCATGATTCCAATCACTATTGTTACCTGCATCTGCTCTAGGGAGATTGTTTCAATTGCCTACGAGCGAGGAGCCTTTGGCGCCGAATCAGTTGATATGACAAAGGCTGCACTGGTGGGATACGCTGCCGGTTTTGCCAGCATGGGAATTCGCGATATTATTCTTCGCGGCCTCTATTCATTTAAAAATACAAAGACCACGATGATAACCGGAATTATTTCCGTGTTAATAAATATTGTTTTAAGTATCGTATTGTCCCATAACATGGGAATTATGGGAATTACACTTGCAAGCTCAATCAGTTTGACAGTTAATTTCCTGATTAATTCGCAGATGCTAAAGCGACACATACCAAACTATCATATAACAAGCCATATACCGGTATTGTTAAAGCAGATCCCTGCTGTTGTTTATACCTTAGCAGTGGTTTTATTGGTTAAACATTATGTTTCAGGAAATATTATTGTATTCTTGCTGTCAGCAATTCTTGGACTTGGTGGCTACGGACTCATCCTTATGTTCATGAAGGTTGAGGAAGTGGATTATATCAAGGAAAAGCTTTTAGCAAAACTAAAACGCTAGATAATGGACGAGTTATGTTGGAATAATTTATGATTACAATTAAATAAAGGTAAAAGTAAAACTAGCCAGTAGGTATCAAGCTCTGAGTGTTGCCAAAGGAGACGTTTTGGTCGACGGCGGCAATATCTTAGGCTTGAGACCGTAACTGGCGAGGGTATTTTGTAATATAGGTTACATAAGGAGGAAATTATGATTCCAGTTATGAATGTGCAAAGGCAATATGCTTCTTTGCAAGACGAATTAGATAAAGCGGCCCTTGAGGTACTTCACTCAGGCGGATATATATTAGGCCCAAAGGTGTCTGAGTTTGAAAAGCAGTTTGCCCAGTATTGCGGGGCGAAGTATGCAATTGGCGTAGGCAATGGTACTGATGCACTTGTTATTGCCCTTCTTGCAGCAGGCGTTGGCAAAGGTGATGAAGTTATCACAACAGCTATGACATTTGTTTCTACAGCAGAGGCTATTGCTCAGGTTGGTGCTACTCCAGTTTTTGTGGACATTGATGCCGATACCTTTACAATGGATGCAACCAAGCTTGAGGCAGCATTTTCTGAAAATACCAAGGCTGTTATTCCAGTTCATATCTATGGCCAGGCAGCAGATATGGATGCGATAAATGAAATTGCCCATGCCCATGGAGCACTTGTAATCGAGGACTGTGCCCAAGCTGCAGGTGCAAAATATAAGGGACGTCGCACATGTTCTCTTGGCGATATAGCTTGTGTAAGCTTTTTCCCTACTAAAAATCTTGGGGCTGCTGGCGATGCAGGTATTATTGTTACCAACAGCGAGGACCTTTACAAGGGTTGCATGGCATACCGTGTTCATGGCTCTGGCCTTAATGGTGCATATACCTATGCCCGTCTTAACAACCAGCCATTTAACGAGGATGAAATCGATTTCCACGGTAATCTTCCAAAATACTACAATTACCTTGTAGGCTTCAATTCAAGATTAGATGCACTTCAGGCTGCAATGCTTTCAGTTAAGCTTCCACATCTCGATGGATGGAATGAGCGTCGTCGCCAGATTGCAGCAATTTATGATGAGAAGATTACAAATCCGGCACTGACAAAGCCTGTTGTTGCTGATTACAACGAACACATCTTTTATGTATATCCTATGAAGGTGGGTAATCGTGCTAAGTTTAGAGCTTATCTTGAGGAAAAGGGTGTTACAACTGGAGTGTACTTCCCAGTGCCAATGCACGAGCAGGCTTGCTTCGCAAAGCTTGGATACAAACATGGTGATTTTCCAGTTGCAGAGGATTTGGCTGAGCATGGAGTTACAATCCCAATGTTTCCAGAGCTTACAGACGAGGAAATACAGACTGTAATTGATGCAGTTAACGCATATACGGAATAATACATCTAAGATTTCAACCTCCCATAGCAATAACATGCTGTGGGAGGTTTTTTACTTTATAGGAAATTGCTTTGCAATCTCCTATAAAGTAAAAAACACACTTTGTGTGAAAGATGCGTCTAAAAGATATTTAAAACCAAAATTTTTTCGAGAAAATTATTGTGAATTGGAAAAAAGTGACCTGATTTTTTTGAATATATAATGTAAGTATAGCTTAAGCAACTTCATGATTTTACATAGGAGAATACTAAAATGAAAAAACACATCAAGAAAATAATAATTGCAATAGCAGCTGTGGTGATAGTGGCAGGCATCTACTTGGCTTATCGTTACAACTATATACCTCATAGAAAGTTCGATGCAGACCATTTTAAAATTTCAACAGTGAAAAGTAAAATCGATGCAGATGACGATGGAGTGGATGACTACACTGATATCTTAAATTCTGCTAAAGAATATGTGGCAACCAAGCCAAAATATAAGAGCAAATACTATCCAAAAACAGGATATTCGAATGACAAATACGGGGTATGCACGGACGTGGTTGCAACAGCCCTAAAGAATTCTGGCTATGATTTGATGGAGCTAGTAAATGCAGATATAGCAGAAAATCCGAAAGACTATGATATTGATAAGCCAGACAAATATATAGATTTTAGACGAGTTAAAAATCTAAAAGTTTATTTTAAACATACGGCAAAAGAGTTGACTTTAGATGTCGATGATTATGAAAGTTGGCAGCCAGGCGATATCGTTATTTGGAACAGTCACATTGGCTTGATTTCAGATGCAAGAAATAGCAAAGGGCAGCCATTTGTAATTCACAATGCCAATCCGGTTCAAGCATCATATGAAGAAGACATTTTGTCTACTTACGGTCCAATTGTAGGACATTATAGAATAATAGATGAGATATGGGAAGCTGGTATTTGGGGCGTTCCGATTGGTAGTCAGGGTTGCAAAAACATCTTGGAAAAACCTGAATTGATTGATTCTTCCGAGTATTTATGGAGCATTGAAGATAAAAAGGACTACAAAACTAAGCTAAATATTCCAGAAATGGAAGGCGAAGTCGAGCTAATCATTCCTGCTGTTCCAGAGGAAAATGATTGGAATTATTATCTTGTAAAAGACAAAAGTACTCTTGAAAAGGGCAAGACAATCTACATGCCAAAAGAGGATGATGAATTTATGTCTAGATATATAGATCCAAGCGATTTCGCTGAATATGACTATATTTGCAATACCAATTTAGGTATTGCTGAAGTGGGAACAAACAATAACTTTTACAGTATTAAGCATGAGGTTTTTATTTCTGATACCCCAAAAACTGTCACTAAAATATTAGTATGTGATTACAATTGCGATAATGTCACAGATATAGTCATGCTAGGGACGGATGATAATGATAAAAAGCGTCTGTGGATTTTGGCAGGTAAAATATGGGAAGACTATGATAGGGGGGACAATACGGAGTATAAGTCCGATAATTTAGCTGTAGATGACTTATATTTTTTGGATTATATAAATGAGAATGAAGCTTATTGGCAGGATATTAATATTTATAACTATAAATTATTCAATGATTTTCTTAAGAATGAAAAAGCAAATGACAAGAAAACCGACATGACAGATAAAATCCTGCAGGGATATTTGTTCTTAGTAAGGCAGCTAGAAAAAGAAGATTACATGAGACTAAAATATGGCTTGATTGATTTAGATGGAGATGATTGTCCGGAGCTAGTAGTTGATAATGATTATAAATGTGTGGGCGTATATACATATAGTTATGGAAGGCTTACTACAATAATGTATGAGTACTTTGAGGATAAATTCAGAGATGAAGACGGTTACTTGAATGGTCTAGAATATTCTCCAGGAAATAATAGTATCCGTGATGCTACATATTATACTAATAAGAGCTATTATTGCTTGACTGAGAAATATGGTGAAATAACACAGTTCTTTATAAATACTGATGGAAGGTATCTTTCAAATAAAATCTTTGTGGAGGATGAATCGCTAGTAAGGGCTATTATTAAAATGTGTGATAAATATGACTATGAAAGCATGAATGTTGATTTGACTTATGCAGACATTATTGATGAACTAAATAAATCATTTGGAAAAACTGAATAGAGAACTAAAAAGATGATGATTTGTATTAAGCAACGTTAAAAGAAAAATTTTTAGTCGGCTTGTGGTAGTAGTATGTTATAATTTTTATATCGTTTCTTAATTGTTTTTTACTGGTGGGTTTTTCAATTGAAAGGAGAACTTTATGTACGAACAGATTAAATTATCTTATGCCACAGATGCGTTAGAGCCATACATCGACAAGGTGACAGTGGAAACACATCACGGCAAACATCACGCTACTTACACAACCAACTTCAATGATTTAGCTCAAAAGGCAGGCGTGGCGGACAAGTCTGCAGAGGAAGTTCTTGCCAATCTTGACAAGATTTCTGATGAAACTCTTAGAAAGGGAATCAGAAATCAGGGTGGTGGATATTACAACCACAATCTTTATTTTGAAATGTTTTCACCAAATGCTGTTAAGGCACCTACAGGTAAGCTTGCAGCAGCTATCGACAAAAAGTTTGGAAGCTTAGATGCCTGCAAGGAAGAATTATCTAAGCTCGCTGCCGCTCAGTTTGGTTCAGGATGGGCTTTCCTATCAACTGACAAAGCCGGCAATTTAACTGCTTCCAACTCTCTCAATCAGGACAATCCTCTTTCTGAGGGCAAGGGACTTATCCCAATCCTTGCACTTGACGTTTGGGAGCACGCATACTACCTCAAGTATAAGAACCTTCGTCCAGATTATATCAAGGCATTTTGGGAGATTCTTGACTGGGGCAAAGTTTCAGCACGTTATGATGAGGTGGTTAAATGATTAAAATGAGATCTAAATTACTTAAAAATGTATCAGCTCTTGCTGTTGTTGTGACAATGGCATTGGCACTGTTTGCACAGTCTATGGTGGCTTTTGCATATGAGCCAAAGGGGGCGCCTGGTACAATTCTTGACATACCAGCAGATTTGCAGGGCAAGACAGTAATTCTTCACACCAATGATGTTCACGGTGCGGTGGAAAATTATGCTCAGGTTGCAATGCTCAAAAATGAGTTAAAGAGACGTGGGGCAGAGGTGCTCCTGGTTGATGCTGGAGATTTTAGCCAGGGTACACCATACGTTAGTACAACAAAGGGTGCAGATGCAATCACACTTATGAATGCAGCAGGCTATGATATAGCGACTCTTGGAAACCATGAGTTTGACTATGGTTATTTCCAGTTAAAGAAGAACTTACGCCAGGCAAAATTCAAGGTAATCTGTGCGGACATTTTACTTTCAAATGGCAAGCCAATTGTTGACGCAAACTATATTTACACTGGTAAGTCTGGACTTAAAATTGGATTCTTTGGAATGGATACACCAGAGACTCAGACCAAGGCTAATCCAGCCCTCATAAATGGTCTTAAATTCCTTTCAGGTCCAGAGATGTACGCTTGTGCTCAAAGTCAGGTGAACGCTCTCAAGGGCCAGAATTGTGATTTGGTTATCTGCCTTTCACACCTGGGTGTTGATGATGAGTCTGCACCGGACGGCAATAGAAGCGTAGATATGTATGCAAACACAACAGGCATCGATTTGTTGCTTGATGGTCATTCACATACTGTTATGACAGCTGGAGAGAAGGATGAGCCGGTACAGTCTACCGGAACCAAGATTGAAAACATTGGCTATGTAATCATTGACAATGCGTCAAAGACTATCGAGTCTCGCGGCCTTACAACTGTTGAGGGTATCATTCAGGATACTGCCACTCTTGCTGCTGCAAAGAGCGTGATGGATAGAATTGATAAAGAATACAATGTAAAGTTTGCTACTTCAGAAGTTGAGCTCAATGGTAAGAAGGAGCCAGGCGTTCGTACAGAAGAGACCAACCTTGGTGACTTGATTGCCGATGCTTTAAAGTGGAGTGTTACTAAAGAAAAGGGCTCAATCAAGGTTGACGATGACCACATAATAGCCATTACAAATGGTGGTGGCATCCGAGCATCTATTGGAGCAGGTGACGTTACCAAGAAGGATGTAAACACAGTGCTTCCATTTGGAAATACGGTAGCAGTTGTTTATGTTACAGGTGATGAGCTTCTTGAAGCTTTGGAGGCATCAACCTACAGCACACCAGAGGCAATCGGAGGATTCCCTCAGTGCTCAGGAATCAAGTTTACAATCAATGTGGATGCACCATTTGCTCAGGGAAGCTTATATCCAGATTCAACATACTACAAGCCAGCAGCCATCAACCGTGTAAGCATCTCTAGCATCAATGGAAAGCCATTCTCGCCAACAGATACTTATGCAGTTGTGACCAATAATTTCGTGGCAGCTGGTGGTGATACTTACTACGCATTTGCAGATGCAAGCGACCAGTTCGACACAGGTATTGTGATGGATGAAGCGGTTATGGATTACGTAAAGACCCAGTTGGGCGGCGTAATCAAAGCATCTGACTACGGCAATCCAAAGGGCAACATCACTTATGGCGCGGGTGCAGCCCAGCAGGCAGCCCAGCCAGCGGCAAGTGCAGCGGCACAATAAATAAAAATAGAAGCAGACAAGGCGTAAGCTTTGTCTGCGTTTTTATGCCAAAAGTTGAAATTATACTTCTTTAGAAGTATAGGAGGCGCTATGGCTAAAATAATTCTTTATCATGGTTCTGAAAAGATAATAGAAACACCTGAAGTAAATGGGGGTAAGGAAAACAACGATTATGATAGAGCTCAAAGCATTCCTGCGGCTAAGCGATTGCAGTCATATCGCAAGAAGCTTGGGTTGTCTCAGAGTGAGTTAGCTAAAGCGGCCGATGTGAATATTCGTACTCTCCAACAGTATGAAAGCGGAGCCAAGGATATCAGTAAAGCATCAGTTGCTACGGTGGTTTCCCTGGGTAAAGTATTAAAATGTCCAGTAGAAGATTTTATTTTGTTATAAAAATATTTGATAATATTCTTCAATATGATAAAGTATATGCAGTATGTTTTAATAATTGGAGGAAACGAGTATGAACGGAATAGGTACTAAATGCGTACAGGCTGGATATAGACCAGGAAATGGCGAGCCACGTCAGATTCCAATCGTTCAGTCTACAACTTTTAAATATGATACAAGCGAGGACATGGGAAAGCTTTTTGACCTTGAGGCATCAGGCTATTTCTACACACGTCTTCAGAATCCTACTAACGACTATGTTGCAGCAAAGATTGCAGCACTTGAGGGTGGTACAGCAGCTATGCTCACATCTTCAGGTCAGGCAGCCAACTTCTTTGCTATTTTCAATATCTGTGAGTGCGGAAGTCATATTGTAGCATCATCATCTATTTACGGTGGTACATTCAATCTTATCGCTGTTACTATCAAAAAGATGGGTATTGACGTTACATTTGTTTCACCAGATGCATCTGAGGAAGAGATTAGCGCAGCATTCCAGGACAATACTCGTGCTGTATTCGGCGAGACTATTGCCAACCCAGCGCTTACAGTATTAGACATTGAGAAGTATGCAAAGGTTGCACACGAGCACGGTGTGCCACTTATTATCGACAACACATTCCCTACACCAGTTAACTGCCGTCCAATCGAGTGGGGTGCAGATATTGTTACTCACTCAACCACAAAGTACATGGATGGTCACGGTGCAGCAGTTGGTGGATGTATCGTAGATTCAGGTAAGTTTGACTGGATGGCTCACGCTGATAAGTTCCCAGGTCTTTGTACACCTGACGACAGCTACCACGGAATTACTTACGTTGAAAAGTTCGGTCAGGAAGGTGCTTTCATCACAAAGTGTACAGCACAGCTTATGCGTGACTTTGGCTGTATCCAGTCACCACAGAATGCATTCCTTTTAAATCTTGGTCTTGAGTCACTTCACGTGCGTATGCCACGTCACGTTGAGAATGGTCTTGCAGTAGCAGAGTTCTTAAGCAAGCACCCAAGCATCAAGAAGGTTACTTATCCAGGACTCAAGGGTGACAAGTATTATGAGCTCGCTCAGAAGTACCTTCCAAAGGGAGGCTGTGGCGTAGTTTCATTTGAGCTTGAAGGCGGACGTCAGGCAGCTGAAAGCTTCATGAAGAAGCTCAAGCTCATCGCAATCGAGACACACGTTGCAGATGCTCGTAGCTGCTGCTTAAACCCAGCTACATCAACTCACCGTCAGCTTACAGACGAGCAGCTTGAGGCAGCAGGTATCCCAGCAGGTCTTGTTAGATTATCGTGCGGCCTTGAAGATTCGGCAGACCTTATCGCAGACATCGAGCAAGCCCTCAAATAAAAGCACCCAAACAAAGGCTTATTTGGTATAATAGAAAAAGTATGTGAAAGGAATGTAGTTTGCCGTTTCTAAAAAGGCTGACTACCAAAAGTAACAATGCTTTTTAATTCGTACATATTTATATTTTTATTTTTACCAATATGCATTATCGGATATTTTTTACTGAACCAAACCAAGAAGTATAAGCTTGGTTTGGTTTTTTTGCTTGGAATGTCCCTGTGGTTCTACGGGTATTTTAATCCCAAATATCTGCTGATCATTGTATCCTCAGTGTGCATTAATTACCTGTTCTACCTGTGGATGAAGAAGCTACAGAAGGATGCAGCCGTGGAAAACTGCGGGCGATTGAAGTCATGCAGACCAATAATGATTCTTGCTGTGGCAGTCAATCTTGGCATTATCATTTACTTCAAGTACATGGATTTCTTTATTGAAAATGTTAATGCTATTGCAAAGACTGACTGGCCTTTGCTGCACATTATGCTTCCTCTTGGAATTAGCTTTTTTACCTTCCAGCAAATTTCTTTTATCGTAGATACGTATCGTGGTGAGGTGCCAGGTTATGATTTTTTGACTTATGCCTGCTACGTGACATTTTTCCCTCAGCTTGTGGCTGGACCTATTGTCACTCACGACGAGATGATTCCGCAGCTTAGGGATGAGTCCAGGAAGAAGGTAAATTGGGACAACATGGCTAAGGGTTTTTACATGTTTGCCATGGGTCTTGCTAAAAAGGTATTGCTGGCAGATGTATTTGGCGTGGCAGTCAACTGGGGCTTTTCAAATGTTGCAGACTTAAAGGCAACCAATGCAATTATGGTGGTGCTTGGGTATTGCTTCCAGATATATTTTGACTTTAGCGGATACTGCGATATGGCCATAGGTTTGGGCCAGATGCTCAACATATATTTGCCGGTGAACTTTGACAGTCCATACAAGGCTCTTAATATCAACGAATTCTGGACTCGTTGGCACAAGACCTTAAATAGATTTTTCACTAGATATGTATACATTCCATTAGGTGGAAATCGTAAAGGCGAATTACGTACATACGTTAATTTATTTATAGTATTTTTGCTCAGTGGCTTTTGGCATGGTGCAGCGTGGACCTTTGTAATCTGGTCTCTTTTAAACGGACTGTTTTGCATTATCACACGCATGTTTAACGATAGGTTCAAAAAGATGCACCCGGCCCTTGGTTGGATAATCACTCAGGGATTCTTTGCCCTTTCACTGGTATTTTTTAGGGCGGAAACCATAGGGGATGCCATCAGTATTATCAAGCAGATACTGTATGTTGATTTTACTAATATAGATGTGCACATTCTTTATGCCTGCCAGACGCCTATACTAAAGTTTATCTTTGATGGCACAGCAGTTACACATTCACTGCCATTTATTTATGTTGGCTTGTATTATTTCATGGCGCTTTTTATTGTCCTTGGCACAACTAATTCCCACGAGAGAATGTTAGCCTTCAAGCCAACTGTAAAGTCCATGGCCTGGACTGCGGTGCTTTTGGTTTTAAGCATCTTTTCATTTAGCGGAATCAGCACATTTTTATATTTTAATTTCTAGAATGATGGTTAGTGGCATAAGATTTTTCAAAATGTTTTTTTATATCACGGCCGGATATTAAATTGATAGATTACACTGGAGATTATTAATGTTCAAAAACACTAAACAATGGATAATTGCATTATTTGCCCTGTTTCTTGCCCTATGTATCATCATGGCAAGTGTCATTATCGTGATAGATCCATATTTCCATTATCACGGACCTAGGGACGACATGTTTTATACCCTGGACAATGAGCGCAGTCAGAATGATGGAATTATAAAGCATTTTAAATATGATGGAATGATTATCGGCACCTCCATGGCGGAGAATTTCAAAACCAGTGAGGCAGAGGAATTGTTTGGAGGCAGGTTTATCAAGGTTCCTTTTGCAGGAGGAACCTATCGCGAGCAAAATGAAAATATCGCAAATGCGATTAAATATAATCCAAAACTAAAGACGGTCATTCGACCTTTGGACTATGCGTATATCCTGGATGATGCCAACAGGCTTCGAGACGATTTAGGCTCTTACCCGGATTATTTGTATGACAACAATCCATTTAACGATGTTAATTACATTTTCAATAAAGAAATATTATTTGGCATATGTCTTCCGATGATTGAGCAAAAGGCAGCTGGTGTGCCGGCAGGGATTACAAGCTTTGACGAATATGCAGCTTGGATGGACACAGCAGAGTTTGGGCCAAAGGCGGTACTTGGCGACAGAACTCAGTTTAATCCACCTGCAGAGAAGCAGCCATTTGTTGACAAGGTTAAAAATCAGGTAAAGGAAAACATCACCAAGAATGTTATTGAACTGGCGAAAGCCAATCCTGACGTACAGTTCTATTATTATCTCACACCTTATTCAGTTGCCTGGTGGGGCTCTCAAATGGAGCTTGGTACAGTTGACAGGTGGCTTGCAGCGGAGCAATACGCCATCGAGCTGATGCTGGAGTGCGACAATATTCATCTCTATTCCTTCAACAATGAGTTTGATTTAACAGCAGACTTGGAGAACTATAGCGATGAATGTCACCACGGTGATTGGGTGAATTCCCAGATTTTGGGATGGCTTTATTCTGGAACAGATTTGCTTACCAAGGAAAATTACAAGAATTACCTGAATATAGAAGCGGAATTTTACAGAAACTATGACTATAATTCTTTGTTCTAAAAACGGATGAGGAAAACATATAGGGAGAAAAAATGATAGAAATCAAAAACATCAATAAAAAATACGGGAAGCACCAGGTTTTGCACGGAGTCGACTTTGCCGTGGAGCCTGGTCAGATTGTTGGCATCCTAGGAGAAAACGGCAGTGGTAAATCTACGCTGCTCACTATTCTTGCGGGCTTACAAAAGCCAGAGGCAGGTTTTTTCAACATGGATGGAAAGAATCTCTTGAAAAACACTAAACTTCGAAATGACCTGGTGGCATACGTGCCTCAGGAGACACCTCTTATTACCGAGCTTACGGCTTGGGATAATCTTAGAATGTGGTATCCAACTAACAAACTTAAAAAAGAATTGAAGGATGGATTTCTGGCTATGCTTGGCATAGACCAGTTTGTTAAGGTGCCAGTAAATCAGATGTCTGGTGGAATGAAAAAGAGACTTACCATCGGTTGTGCAATCAACTCCAACCCAAAGCTTTTGCTTTTGGATGAGCCGACAGCTGCCCTTGATTTGGTTTGCAAAGAGCGAATTTACACCTACTTTGAGCAGTTTAAACGCCAGGGAGGCTCCCTTGTTATAGCCACTCACGAGGTTCAGGAAATTGAACTTTGCGATCAGTGCTACATTTTAAAGGACGGAGTTCTCAGCCCTTACAAATACGACGGGGACATTCCGCACCTTATCGGTAGATTATAAAAGCGACCCAATAAAAGGCTTAATTCGGGAGAATATATGGTTAAATTTAGAGATTATTTATTAATTCAATATAAACGAATATTCAAGTTGTTGCCGGGAATTTTGGCCATGATTATTGTGGTGGCCACTCTTCTTGGGGCTGCGGGGTTTGTTGTCATCAATAGCGACGCCTACAAGGCGGAGAAGCAAAGGTACAAGCTGGGCGTAGTAGGGGAGACTGACAATGAAATGATTTCTCTTGGAGTAAACATGATTGGCTCAATGGATGATAGTCGATTTATGATAGAGCTGATTGAGTACGATGATGTAGAATCCGCCAAGACTGCTATGAGAAACGCCGATGTGTCAGCATTTGTGGTGATTACAGATGAGTTTACCGATGCCTTAAATGCTATGACCAACGACTCCAAGGTGAAATACTATGCCACCTCTGGTCAGAAGGGCATATCAAACGTAATGATGGATGAGATTGCAAGCATTGCTACCAACATCATTGTCTATTCCGAGACAGGTATTTGTACCCTTCGCCAAATCATGAAGGAGCAAGGCTTTAGCAAAGAGATTCGCCATGAAAAAATAAATGATTTATTCATGCTTTATATTTCAGCTCTTGTTCTTCGTACCAATATTACGGAGATAACAGAGCTTGGGTTGTCAGATGGACTTTCGACACCAGCCTATTATTTTGCAGGAATACTTTTGTTTTTCATGTTGTTGCTCTCTTTCTGTGCTATATCATTTTTCCTTGGCCAGAAAAATGCTCAGTACAAATTTATGAGTTCAAAGGGAATCACATCTCCATATCAAGTTATGGCGGAGTACATTCCATTTTTAACTATCAATGCTATATGCACAGCTGTGACAATGGGGTTGATTTTTGCAGTGACAAAAATGGAATTGTTTACCATGGATGAGATCTCAAGCGCCCCTAGTTTTGGTATATTAAATGTCTCGTTGCATTTGATTCCTGTGTGCATCATGTTTTCGGCTCTAGGCTTTATGATTTTTGAAATCTTAATTGGAGTTATAAACAAAATTCTTGTGGCGTTTATGCTATACATTGGTATGGGATACGTGTCAGGATATTTTTATCCAAAGACATTTTTTCCTGCGGTTGTGCAAGCAGTTGGTGCGCATTTGCCTTCAGGCGTAGCCTTTTCATACATGGCAGATGTTTTAACAAGAGAAGATATTGGAATGCACTTACTTATCATGGCAGGCTACACAGTGATTTTTTTGGCAGTGGCCACATTAGTGCGACAGCAAAAGATTAGATAAATTTGCGGCAAAAAGAGGGAAGATAATGAAATACATTTTACTATTAAAACGCTTGCTCAAGAAAAAGAGCTATATATTTATGCTGCTAATAGTGCCGTTCATGGTAATGATGTTAAATGCTATGGGCTCGGCGGATGCAGGGCTGATGACAATAGGCGTATATATTCCTGGAATTGACGAAAGCTCAAGCTTTCTCAGACAGGATTTAAGTGAAAATCCAGGTTCATTGCAGTTTGTATTTTATGATACTGAGGATGATGTGGTCTCAGCGGTGACGTCTCAGGAGGTTGTGGAAGGGTGGATTGTTCCAAACAACTTGGATGAAGTTGTTGCTAACATGGCAGGTAGTGGCAACTCAAAAGAGAAAATCCAAATCATAATTCGTGAGCAAGGGTTGACCCACATGCTTGGCAAGGAAGTGATAAGCAGTCGTGTATTTCCAAGAATTGCTAGAGACATGGCGGTTAAATACGTTTCAAAATTTGTCTATAACGATGAGCCATCTGCAGATGAGGTAAATCACATACTACAGACCTATGACAACTATGGCATCAACGGCAATCTATTTGAAATGGGCTATGTGGACGAGGACGCCGCGCCAGTCGAAGAGGAGGTCAGCTATCTTTTGATGCCCCTTAGAGGAATCCTTGCTTTGTGGCTTTTGCTATGTGCTATAGCAGCATCCATGTATTATCTTGAGGATGATAAAACCGGACTGTTTATCTGGTGGAAGGTTAAGGCACCAATAATCAGGGATTTCTTATATTATGTAGTGATAATTGCTATACCATCGGTGATGGTTCTAGTTGGACTGATATACGGAGGCGTATTTACAAATATAAAAAGAGAATTGATAGCGATTGTTCTCTATGATTTGGCAATTATTTTCCTAGCAAATATTTTGCGGCTTTTAATTCGAAGCATAAAGGGACTAGGTATTATTACCCCTATTCTTATTATGGCCTCAGCAATATTTGCACCAGTGTTCATTGATTTTAAAGAAGGGCGCACTATTCAAAAATTTAGTCCGACTTTTCATTATTTGTATTGCATTCATGATGAATATTATGTACAATCATTATTGTTATATAGTATTATTTTATTAATTATATGGTATTTAATTAATACCATAACGCAACGGATAAAATAGGGAGGAAAGAATATGTTTTGTTCAAAATGTGGAGCAGAGATTAAAGAGGGGATAAAGTTTTGCCCAAAATGTGGCGAACCAACACCAAACTTTAATTCAGATAATTCAGAGAACGTTGAGGTAAGTCAGTCAGAAGTTGAAGCTCCAACAGTTCAGGAGACACCAGATGAGCAGGAGGCTCCAGTATTAAACTTTATACCATCAGAAGAGGAGGCACCAATTATTACTGATGCAGCAATGATTGAGGAGCCAAAGAAGTCTCACAAGGGACTTATTATTGGTCTTATTGTATTTTTAGTTGCAGTAATTGGCGTTTGCCTTGCACTTTTCTTTACAGGATATTTGATGCCAGCCAAGATGATGGTTGGTCGTGCGGTAGGCAACGGCAAGGACAATTTCATTCAGGAATACAAGAAGGGGTATGACGCAACTCAGGAGGCATACAAGGATATCAATGGCGATATGAAGATGTCCATGAAGGTTACTCTTGGAGACCAGACTAAGGCACTTCTTAGATCGGCAGTAGGCGTTGATTGCTCTTGGCTTGATAGTGCCAATTTAAATGCTAACCTTGATGTTCAAAAGGAGCAGGTTGGCGTTGAGATGACAGGCAACATCAATGACACTGACATCACAACAGTTGGTGTAATTTTTGATGCCAATTCTGAACAGGCTTATGTGATGGATTCCGACATCCTTCAAGATAGAGCTATTGTTACAGATGTAGATTTAAACAGCAAGGCGTTAACTGACGCACTTTCAAACTATGTAGATACACTTGAAAATTCAGCAGACTCACTTCCTACTCCTGAGGAGATGGATAAAATCATCACTAAGTATTCTGACATTCTTGTAAAGGATTTACAGGATTGCAAGATGAAGAAGGGTAGAGACGAGATAACTGCTGGTGAGGTAGCTTCTAAGTATCATGTAGTTGAGATTACAGTAGACAAAAAGACAGCAGCTCAGCTTACTGTAGATATGATTAATGAGCTCCAGAAGGACGAGGATACCAAGGCAGTTTACAAAAAGATGACTAGCTCTCAGTTCGCTACAGGAGCTTACGCATCAACATTTAAAGATTTTGATACATTCTGGGATTACGTTACAGATAGTCTAGAAGATGCAAAGAAAGAGGCCCAGGATAAGCTTGATGAAATCAAGAAAAATCCAGAAGCTAACGAGGACGTGGCTACAGTTAATGTATATATCAACAATTCGTGCGAAGTTAAGGGTGTTAGAGTAGAGCCTATCGAGGAAGAGGGATATTTTGAGTTCTTTACTCCAGAGGATGGAGATGAAAGAGGACTTCGCATTGCTATGCACGATGAGGACAAGATGGTATTCTGCTTCGAAGGACAGGGCCAGGAAAAGAAGGCTAAGTTTAACGGTGAGTACCAGTTGACATCTGACGATAAAGATATTCTCAAGTTGACAGTAGAGGATTTTGATACTAAGGAGTTTGAGAAGCGTCACAGCAAGGGCAAGGTTATCATCAACTTAGACAGCTCGGTTGCAAACGATATGTCTGACCCAACTATGCAGATGTTTGCATTAGCTGATTACGCAATCACATTTGATAATCAGGGACTTAATGGCCAAATTGATTTTGACATACTTTCAGGTGAAGATTCATTGCTCAAGTTAAACATGACTTATGCAATGGAAAACGTTGATGATATGACAATTCCAGCTAACAAGCTTCAGCTAGAGAGACTATCAGATGAAGAGAAGGTTGCATTTATCAAGTCATTAAATCTCAACAACTTTGTAGATAACCTTGGAAAGGCTAAGGTACCAGCTGAGTACTATCAGCCAATCACTGATTTGAAAGATGCTATTGCATCAGGCGACGACATGGAATTGGCTAGAGCCTTGATAGCATTGGGAGGAAGCGGTAGCGTTGAAGGCTACGAGGATGACAGCTTAGAGGGTTCTGAGGTTTCAGAGGACGTTGCAAAAGAGCGCTTAAAGGCTTTTGCTAAGATGCCATATGATGATTTTGCAGAAATGTATCGCATGGGCGAAGGCAAGGAAAATGCTAGCGACGAAGAAGTTAGAAAGGCATACGAGTTTTTACAGAATCTTGAGTAGCAAGTTTTGACGAACTTTGGTTGAAGAAAGATGAATTTTTCTTAAGAATAAAAAATATAGGCTTCTTACACTTTATGGTGTAAGAAGCCTTTTTGCATGCATAAGAAATTTTTTTTCAATCAACACCCCCTATAGAATCACCTATATTCTCTTGGGGTCTTACCGTATTTACGTTTAAAACTGCGATTAAAATGCGATAAATTTTCAAAACCCACAAGCTGAGCGATGTTTAGTACATTATCTTCGGTGGATAAAAGGAGCCTTGCGGCCATGGAAAGCCGGTAATCGTTTAGATAAGTTACAAAGCTAACTCCAAAGGACTCCTTAAAAAAACGCATAAAATGTGACTCGGAGAATCCAGCCAAATCTGCCATGTCTGCAATTGCTATGTGGCTACCGTAATTGTTTTCCACGTATTTAATCACAGGCTTTAGCCTATCGATGCGACGTATGCTGTCGGCACTGGCAGGCATTTCATATAAAGTCACCAAATCAAAAAGGAGCAGATAGAGATTCCCCTTGATGGCCAGCCCCCAAGCGCCTTCTCTGTGGCGACTGATGTTGTCGTTGGCATCTAAATATCTGCGAATGCTCTCATATCCAGTTACACCCTGGCGGAAAATCCGCGGAACAAAAACAGTGTTATCAAAGAAAGGCAGCAGAAACTGGTCGTAGAAATCATCTGTGGCAGAGGAAAACATTTTTCCATCAAAGATGATGTTCTCATATTCCATGGACTCATCCCTATACTGATAAATTCCATGAACAAGCCCGGGAATAATAAGTGCTATATCACCGGCAGAGACTGCCTGCTCCTTGCCATCTATAACAAGAAGCCCCTTTCCCTTTTTGATATAGATAAATTCCACATCCTCATGCCAGTGCAGCGGCACGGATTCAAAATCTAAAGGAATGCTGCAAGGGTAGGTGTTGTAGGGGATATTGTAGTCAAAGTGACTTGTTATTTCGTGTATTGATTGGTATTCATCTATGTTTATCATGATAGAATAGTATCACTTTATGGTGAGATTGTGCAAGAGATTGAAAGTATTTTAGCATTATAATGCAATTAATGATGGCTGTTATAAAATTAATCAAAAGTCAGGAGGGGAACTATGACAGTTAATGAATATATCAAGATTAGATTCGGTAGACATCTGGACCAGTGCACAAACGAAGAAATTTATATTGGACTTTTAGAATATATAAAGGATAAGGCTTTGGACAAGGAGATTGTGGGCGGCAAAAAGAAGCTTTACTATATCTCGGCAGAATTTCTTATTGGAAAATTGCTGTCCAACAACTTGATCAACCTTGGCTTGTACGACCAGGTTAAGGCTGAGCTTGAGGCTTGCGGGAAATCTCTTGCAGAAATCGAGGAGATAGAAGTGGAGCCATCACTTGGTAATGGTGGACTTGGTAGACTGGCTGCCTGCTTTTTGGATTCCATCGCGACTCTTGGCCTAAACGGAGATGGCGTGGGACTTGCTTATCACATGGGCCTTTTTAAGCAGGTGTTTAACAACAACCTACAGACCGAAGAGCCAAACCCATGGATGTCAGAGCACAGCTGGATGACCAAAACAGACAAGACTTACCAGGTTGATTTTGGCGGATTTAACGTTCAGTCTAGAATGTATGACATAGGGGTGACGGGCTACGATTCTGTTACAACCAAGCTGCATTTGTTTGATGTGGAAACAGTGGACGAGTCCATAATCGGAGAGGGAATTGATTTCGATAAAAGTGAGTTTGAAAAGAACCTAACTCTTTTCCTTTATCCAGATGACTCGGACGATAACGGTAGGTTGCTGCGTGTATACCAGCAGTATTTTATGGTCAGCAACGCGGCACAGCTTGTGATAGACGAAGCCTTGGAGAAGGGTTCAACTCTATACGATTTGCCAGACTATGCTGTGATTCAAATCAACGATACCCATCCATCCATGGTTATCCCCGAGTTGGTGCGATTATTGCAAATTCATGGACTGACAATGGATGAAGCCATTTCTGTTGTTTCAAAGTGCTGCGCATACACCAATCATACTATTCTTGCAGAGGCACTTGAAAAATGGCCAATCAAATTTATGATGAAGGCAGTTCCACAGTTGATGCCAATAATCAGAGAGCTCCACAATAGAGTGGTAAAGAAGGTGTCGTCCGATGAAGATGTGGCGATTATTAGCGATGGCTTGGTGCACATGGCTCACATGGATATTCACTACGGAATTTCCATCAATGGTGTAGCTGCTTTGCACACAGAGATTCTCAAGGAAACAGAGCTAAATAAGTTTTACAAGTTATATCCAGATAGATTCAACAACAAGACCAATGGAATCACATTCCGCCGTTGGTTGCTATACTGTAATCCAGAGCTTTCAAAGCTGATTGAAGAGCTGATTGGACCTGGCTTTAAAAAGGATGCCACAGAGCTTAAGAAACTAGAGCAGTATATAAATGATGATGCTGTGGTTCAAAGATTTATCAATGTTAAAAAAACTAGAAAGAATGTGCTGAAAGACTATCTTGCTGAAACCCAAGGCATTGAGCTAGACGAAAATAGCATTTATGATATTCAAGTTAAGCGTCTGCATGAGTACAAGCGTCAGCAGATGAATGCTCTTTACGTAATAAACAAGTATTTTGAGATTAAAGAGGGCAAAAAGCCAGTGCGCCTAATTACAGTGATTTTTGGTGCAAAGGCAGCGCCAGCTTACGTAATTGCTAAGGACATTATCCACCTGATTCTCTGCTTGTCAGAGATTATTGCAAATGATCCTGACGTAAGCCCATACCTTAAAGTGGTAATGGTAGAAAATTACAACGTGACTCTGGCTGAGAAGCTTATTCCCGCCTGCGATATTCACGAGCAGATTTCTCTTGCATCCAAGGAGGCATCCGGAACATCCAACATGAAGTTTATGCTAAACGGAGCTATTGCAATCGGTACAATGGATGGTGCCAACGTGGAAATGCACCAGTTCGTGGGAGATGACAATATCTTTATATTTGGCGACGATTCGGATACAGTAATCAAACGCTATGAGGATGCTAGTTATGTCTCAAAGGATTATTATCTGAAGGATGCTAATCTAAAAAGATGTGTGGACTTCATTATTTCTGGAAAAATGTTGAAAGTGGGCCAGGAAGAAAATCTAAAGAGACTCTACAATGAGCTTTTAAATAAGGACTGGTTTATGACATTCCCTGATTTTGAAGATTACTGCAAGACTAAGGAAAGAGCCTACGCTGCATTTGAAAATAGAATGGAGTGGGGCCGAAAGATGGTAAAAAATATTGCTAATGCGGGATTCTTCTCAAGTGATCGTACAATTGAGCAGTATAACAATGATATTTGGAAGCTTAGCTAATTAGCTGCGAGACTAGGAAAATATGGTTGTAAAGCCCTAGGGTTGGATATTGATTTTAGCATTTCCACATGATAAAATATCAACTAGTTGCGGCCCAGGTGGGCCATAGATTAGGAGGATTGTTTATGCCTACATGGGTTATAGTTTTGCTTATAGTTATAGTAATTATGGCTGTGCTTTTATTCTTCATGTCTAGAAGAGTTAAGAAGGCACAGGATGAGATGGCAAAGCAGGAAGAGCAGATGGCTGCAGTTGCTCAGCAGGTTTCTATGCTCATCATCGACAAGAAGCGTTTAAAGTTCAAGGAAGCAGGCCTTCCAGAGTCTGTAATCAGCGCAGTACCTTGGTATCAGAAGGGCCTTAAGGTGCCTGTAGTTAAGGCCAAGGTTGGTCCACAGATGATGACTCTTCTTTGCAAAGAGGAAATCTTCGAGGAGATTCCAGTAAAGAAAGAGGTTAAGGCTACAGTTTCTGGTCTTTACATCACAAAGGTTAAGGGGCTTCACGGCGCAAACGCACAGCAGGAGACCAAAAAGAAAAAGGGTCTTAGAGCTTGGGCACTTCGTAAGCGCAAAGAACTTATGGAGCAAGGAAAATAAAATAATAAAATAAAGGCTGTGGCACCTGCCAATGTCATCTGGTGATGACTTGGTGGTGTCATAGCCTTTTCATATGTTATTCATGGCAATAAGAATTCTTGTTGGAAGAATAGCTATATTTTTAAAAGCATGATTAACCGTTCATAGTATTATGTATATTATGTAGTGTTGAGCTTAGATCCGTATTTCTAGTACTACCTAGCGTTCTTGTAGCTCTTCCATCAGATGATAGTACATTTTGTTGATAAGTTGGTCTCATATTTGTCAATTCACTAATTTGATAGGTTTGTCGTCTAAGTTGTGGGTTATTTGTCTGAAATCTAGGTGTTGACTGTTGGGAACGATTAAATATGCCTCGATGAGTTTCACCTTGATTTCTATACGGCCTTTCATTTGGATTTATTGAGGTGCTAGCTGAAGCAACATTATTTGTTAGTTCTACACGACTTCCTTGTTTCTTATTGAGTTTGTCTGAAAGTTTTTTATTTTCATCATGTAACTTGGTTAAAATACCAGTTACCCACGCATCATTATAAATATTATTTCTGAGGGTGGATTTAGTTTCGTCATATCTTTTAGATTCTTTTAATAACTTCCGCTTAGTTATATATTTAAAAGGATTAGAACTCTTCTCGTTTTTTTCTATGAGACGATTAAGTAAAATTTTGTTACCTTCATAAAAATAAATTACATCTAGACGATTACAATCTGCAATGATTTCCGCGTCAAGTTGGTTATTAGATGTGTTCTCGTTATTAGTGAGCATTCGTATATCATTTATAGATGTACTATATTCTTCATCTGTAGTGCGTAATACTCGTTCTCTATAATTATTGTCAGTACGTGCCAAGTTGAGATAACGATTGGCTTCATTGAGTTGGCTATTTTTTTCTCTTTGTTTTTTGGTATATTTATCCCAAAGTCGATCCCCCATATTTTGATTATATTTATTCTCGTGCTCTGTGAGAACATTAATCGCATTTGTTATTATAGAAATGCTTTTGTTAAGCGATTCCACGCGATCTTCACAAGCTTCTATATAATCTGTTATTTTCTTAGAATCAGTTGGTTCAGAATTGAGTTCATAGTACATGTTATAAAATTCAAAACTATAATCTATACTTTCGTCTAGTCGGGAATCGTATTCAGTTATAAAACTTTGATTAGCATTGGCATTATAATCATAATTTTCGATATTATTAAAATCACTCATTTATATATCCTCCTTAACTAAAATAGTTTGTGTCTGTTCATAATATAATTTTGTTGGCTATTGAATAAGCTTGTATTGGTTTATGTCATTATCGTTCTCGGTAGTAGGTTTAGAGATTACAAAACATATTGTAGTTTTCTGTGGCATATTTATACTCTCCTTTCATAATTAAAATACGTATAGTAACAATTAAGTAATCAGCCCGAAAATCCTTGTGCAAAAATCTAACCGAGTAATAGTGCTTTTCGGTTTATATTACTTCCTATATTTATATATTAAAAAAATATTTAATTTTTTTCCGTTTTGGCAAAAAAAGTTGGAAAATTTTAAGATTTTATTTAAAAGAGTGTTCTATGTATGATGATATGATAGTAGGAGTAGAAAAAACGATGAGAAATAAGAGGTATAAAAACAAAAGCTGTAACATCCACCAATGTCATCTGTAATGATGGCGTTGATGGGCGCTACAGCTTTTGTATTAAAATTTTCACTCCAAAGTTGTAAGGCATTACACAAATTTGTTTGACTATTTGTGTAATAGATATTGTCAGGAGTTTGTGACAATACTTCATCGATGGTAATCTGTATTAATCGACTTTTATTTGTTATTTCGTTGTTCATATTAAATACTTCATTTTTATATTCTCCATAGAGTGAATTTAAGTTATTGGTGAGAGCAAGTATTTTATTATCAATAGTTTTGGATAAACCTGTGTAGCTTTTGATTGTATTATTTATTGCAGATTTTGCATTTATTTTGGTATGGTTATCCTGTTTTAATTCGTTTATAGCTTCATTTATTTGCTTAAGTTTTGATTCAATAGTGCTAATCATAGAGTTACAATCATCTATAGGTGTTCGCTGATTTTCATATTATATAGTTTTTAGTGTGTTTAATTAAAGCTAAAACCTCTACTTACAATATTGCGGCCATTAGAATTCGCCAAATTATTATTTCCTTGAGCAAAAAAAATGCTGGTTGACGTTAGCGCGATTATTTAATGCGACAAGTTGCCTTTGGGATAAGCTGTTTCGATTTGTATAAGTAGTTGGAAAGTCGGAAACAACTAGCTCGGGATTAAAAAGATATAAATCTTTGCGCAATTTTTCGTATGCGCTTTGCAATTTTGGTAATATTTCATTGATATATTCAAACTTTGGTCTTTTTGAATCTCTGAGAGAGCTTTCTATTTCATTATGTGCTCGTAGAGAGTCAGTTAAACCATGATAATTAAAGGAACGATGCGAGGCAGCAATAATATTATTAATTAATCTTTTGTTAGCAATACACAAATTTATGGCATCCAAACGCTTACAATCTAAATAATAGGCATTATTGATTTGAGTTTCAGTTATATTGTATGCTTTGCTAGCTCGTGTTTTCTCCTTGTTCAAAAGATAATTAAAGCTACTATAATCCCTTTTAGAAATCTCTAAGTGAACGTCAGTGCAATTTTTTACTCTATTTATTATTGAATTTAAGTCATTGATTTTAACGTCTATGATATTTGCAAGGTTGTTGTATTCATCGGCAATTCTATTAGCTGTTGCATGAGACGCAGTGTTTCCATATTTGCTAATAATTTCTTCAGCGAAATATCTAACATGGTTCTTGCGATGTGGAAGTTTTTTCTTATACTTTTCAAATATAGCAGCATATTCACGTATTCTGTCCTTCATAGCGGCGTGATTAATAGGAATACCCCCATAGAGAACTCCCACATTATTATTGAGTAAATATGTTGATTCATCGAGATAGGATGAATAGTTATTATTGACTATATGATTAGATAAAAAACTATTTCCTACGTCTCTATCAGCGGCATATCCACTGTCGGTAGATGGATTATTATGGTGGTATACGTCAAATAATTCTTCGTTAGTGTTTATCATTTAAATATCCTCCATTTTCTAAAAGTAACTCTTTTTATTTTTTAGTAATCTCTCCATCAAAAGTTTTGTCATGACTTGCGCAAACTTTTTTTGGAATTAATTACTCCCCTCTTCTCTATATTTAAAAAAATTTTTTATTTTTTTCCGTTTTGGCAAAAAATCTTTGAGAAGATACGCATCTGTTCGAGAGGTGGGGTTGAAAGCCGCTTATATTTCTTTAGGGGCAATGTAGTATAATTAATAATTATTTTAATTTCACGGCCAAAGTGCTAGAATATAGTAGACTAAATGCGCGTATGGAGGGTATTATGAGTAAATTACACATCAAACGGGGAGTAGTTACGATTGTATGCCTTGTATTAGCTTTAAATTTTTTGACACCATTAAAGGCTCAGGCAGCTGCTAACGACGATTTGCAGGTATGCTCAAAGGTATTTGATGGCAGTTACTATGCAGCTATGTATCCAGATGTAGCAGCATCAGTTAATGGCAACCAATTGAGTCTTTTGAACCATTATGTCTATATTGGAATTTACGAGGGCAGAAACGCTAGTGCAACTTTTAACGCTACAGATTATATGAATCTTAATCCTGATTTGAAGGCAGTTTTAGGTGATAATTTAATGGCGTATGTGCATCACTATGTTGGTGCCGGAAAGGCCGAGGGCAGAGTAGCCACACCATCAATTGGAGCAGAGATTGCGGTGCCACAGAGCTACACTTTACTTGGAACCTACGCTACAGAGTACGATGCATCTGCAGCAAGAGCTACTAACATTGCTATTGCAGCAGGACATGTAAATGGTACAGTCGTTGCACCAGGAGCAACATTCTCTGCAAATAGAGCAATCGGACCACGTACTACAGGCAACGGTTTTGTTAATGCGCCAGTATTTATCAATAAGGAGCATGCAATGGGCATTGGCGGCGGCGTTTGCCAGGTGTCTTCAACAATCTATGCTTCTACTAAGATGGCAGGAATCAAGGCTAAAGAGAGACATCCACATTCTTTACCAGTTAACTATTTGCCAGCTGGATGGGACGCAACAATTTCTGGCAATGCTTTGGATATGAAGTTTACAAATCCTTATGACAAAAATATAGTTGTATATATTACTCCTAATAATGGAATATTAACCGCTGCGTTATATTTGGAAAATTAAATTCTAATTAGTATGGTTTTATAACAAAAGTGGTGCTATAATTTTTAAAAAGAAACATCTTAAAAATTATAGAGGGAAAGAGTAGTGGACGAAATATTTAGCAAACAATCACCGGTGGTGATTGATTTAATAAATAGAATAGCGGAAGTTAGACAGGTGGATAATGCAAAACACCTTGACTTGGCTTGCGATTTGTTTGACTTGGCTCATGAGAATGGCAACCAGGATTTAAAGGATTACGCAAGCTGTGTTTTGGGTGATGCATGCTGTCTTAACAACGATTTTTCTCAGGCTTTCTACTATCTTTCTTCAGGAATCCAAGGCGTGGCTAGCACCGATGAGTATATGCTCATTTGCCAATGCTACAATGAGCTTGGTGTTATCTATCGCAGTCAGGGGCATTTTATTCCTAGCGAGGAGAACTTCCTTAACAGCATTGATATAGCAAGGGCTAATCGTTTGGCCATTCAGGAGGCGGTAGCCTGTTCCAATTTTGCGACTCTATGCGAGGGAATGGACGCTTATCAGGATTCTATCGAGTATCATTATCGCAGCATTGAGTGCTGTGGATTCATTGAGGTTCCACATATCAAGAGAGAGTTACTTATAGGCGAATACGCCCTCATTACTAAGCTTTACGTTAGGATGAAAAAGCTTGAGGAGGCAAAGTATACTATCGAGGAGATGGATAGACTTATAGGTGATGACGTTAGCTATGAGGATTACTTCGATGTAAATGTCACTAGGCTGTATTACAATGCAGCTTGCGGCAACACTGAGCTTGCCGACAAATACAAAAAGAAAAGTATATGCGCTATATATAAATGCGAGGACTTTGTTACCTACTTTGATGAGATTCAGGCCTTGGCTGCCAAGCTTCTCGAGGATGGTGACTATCAGGAGTTGGAGAAGATTTTTGAGTATATCGACTCCAAGGAAGTGGATGAAGAGTTGCTTAATCTGCGCTTACATTTGGAGCGATTTAAGCTTGCTATGTATGAAAAGCGCGGCGACAAGGAACACATGATGGAAAGTGCTTATCACTATTTCCAGTTGCATTCACGTCAGTCTGAGGATAGCAAGAAGTCATTTACCACAACACTTCGTCTTAGATCTGAGCTTGCTCAGCAAAAGACTCGCAATATGTTTTTATCTGCTGCGGCAGAGACTGACCCACTTACTGGCATTGCCAATAGGTTCAAGCTCAACACAGTAATTGACGAGCTGTTTACTTGGGCCAATGTTGAGGCCAAGAGTCTTGGCGTAGAGATGCTTGATATAGATTGTTTCAAGCAGGTTAACGACACATACGGTCATACCAGCGGAGACGAGTTGCTTCGCAAGACAGGTAGGATACTTCATGCCCTCGAGGATGAAAAGATTTTTGTTGCCAGATATGGTGGCGACGAGTTCATCGTATACTATTACGATATGACCGATGAGGAAATAATAGAGAAGGCAAGATACATCAAGGATTCCATGGAGGCTATCGGCAAGGAGCTTGATATGGGCGAGATTACAGTATCTCAGGGTATCGTCAATCACGTGCCACGTCACATGAATCGTACATGGGATTATCTGAATGCTGCTGATTTGGCATTGTACTTTGTCAAGAATCACGGCAAGGCAAATGCCCGTCTGATTCATAGAGCAACGGATTTGCAGACAGAGGAGTGGAAGAAAGTGTTTTGACACTTACTCTATTAAAATGTAAAATGAATTAAGACTTATTATTGACAGAAGACAAGAGTCTTCTGTCAATTTATGTAAAGGGGTTTATTTATGGCAAAGTTGTATTATTATTACGGTGCGATGGGTTCATCCAAGACTGCCAACGCACTGATGACGCATTTTAACTACGAGGAAGTGGGCCAGAATGCGTTGCTTGTCAAGCCGGCTGTTGACAATAGGTTTGGAGAGCGAGTAGTTCGCTCAAGAATAGGTTTGGAACATGAGTGTGTCTTTTTAGAGAACTTGGTAGAGATGGCCGAGGAAGACATCAAGAAATACGATTGTATCATCGTAGATGAGGTACAGTTTGCAACCCCTGCACAGGTGGATTTTCTATCTGATATAGTAGATTTTATGGATGTACCAGTGGTGGCTTATGGTCTTCGGGCCGATTTTAAGAACAAGCTGTTTCCTGGCTCAGAGCGTTTGATTGCCATCGCAGATGTTATACACGAGGTTAAGACAGTTTGCTGGTGTGGACGCAAGGCCACCTGCAACACTAGATATAATGAAAAGGGAGTGGTTCGTTCAGGCCCGCAGGTTATGTTGGGTGCTAACGATTCGTATGTGGCTCTTTGCCGCAAGCATTTTAAGTTGGGACAGTTGTCCCCAGAGGATGAAAAATAGAAAGGCTTTTTGGTATGACTTTTAGCATAGGAACAACGCTCATATTCTTAATATACAGCGTTTTTTGGATTCAACTTCCAGGTATGTTTATTGCAGATTATATCATTCCACGCAGATTCAAGATATGGACAAGACTTCTTGGGGCGTACCTGCTGGGTTCGGCATTTTTATCAGTTTGCTATTATACCCAGTCACTTTATCTGTACGACAGATTTATCGTAATCATTGGACCGATATTATCTCTTTTGTACATAATCAAGTATTTCAAAAATGGCAGACCTTCTTTACTCAATGCTGATGAGAAATTCAGCCCTGTTTTTATTGTCCTTTTTATCTTTATCTATGTGGCTTCCACATTAGGTTTCCAGTTTCAGTACTTAGGGGCACTCGGCGGTGAGACTACTAAGGTTTATCATGACCATTTGTTTCACACAGGTAACATTGTTGCCCTTAGTCGCAACTTGATTCCTGGGGATATTCACGTGGATGGAATAAGATTTTATTATCATTATTTCCATGAGTTGATGTTTGGTATGTGCAAGAGAATTATCCCTGTAGATGCATTCCATCTTTACGTCAACGGCAATTCTTTGGCAAGCGCATGGCCACTTTCATTGGCTCTTATGATTGTCGGAGAGCGTATCCGCGCTAAAAAGGTTTGTAGCAAGTATAACTACCTCTTTTATTGTGGCGGCCTGTTAGTTTCTTGCATTTGTATTTTGCCGCTTAACATAGTTGGCGGAACTCAGTATATTTCATGGCTCAACTATCACATCTTTACTAACGGAAATGCTATGGGCGTTGCCATGTCATTTTCCATACTTATTGTGGATGCACTGGTTGAGGTTTGGTATGAGAAATTCGACCTTAGATTAATATTTGTATTCTTTTTCTTTACGGTAGGTATTACGGGATACAAAGGCTCATCAGGTGTACTTTTGGTGGCTATTGCCTGGTCGGTGTACATAATAGAGTCAATCATCACCAAGAAAATTAAGTTCAACAGGATTTTTTATATCATAGCAATTACAATGGGATTCTTCTTCTGCTACTTGCTAGTAGTAAATGGCCCATCTACAGTTGCCGTTAACAACAGGGCTCGCACCCTTAGTCCACATGGCACGCTTATGGCTAGCCGTATAGGCCAGATTTTTGAAAAGCTTGGTTTGGACTACATGCAGTTCCCTTGGGTTGCCATTGGTGTTATAGTATCGGCTATATGTATCATAGGCCCATGTATTCTTCCTTTTGCATGTTTTACAATTGGAAAGTTCAAGACCTTAATTAAAGAAAAGGTTATCGGCGACATCTTTGACTGGTTTGTAATAGGCTCAGTGTTGATGGGACTTATTGCTTTCCTTTTTATAGAAATTCCAGGCACATCGCAGGTATATTTTGTAATCACTAATGCGGGATTTATTTTCTATGGTGCAATGAAATATTGCATCGAAAATTACAAGAACTGGGTTTCAAAGATTATGCGAGTATTCTTCTGTCTTGGAATACTTTTCCTTGTGTTTGATTTGGGCAAATATACCTATACAGATATTCAGTGGAACAAGGAGTATAAGGCTCCAGCAGAGGATAAGCACGATAGAGTTTCGAAGGAGACAATGGAGGCGTACCTTTGGATTAGAGACAATACACCAGAGACAGCCAAAATTGCAGTAGATAGATTTTCAGAAGATATTGATAGCGACAACAAGAACAATAGATACAAGGACGATAGAAGCCTTTTCTTCTATGCTAGCGCTTTCACTGAGAGACAGGTATTTATAGAGGGCTACGACTATTCAAACATTTCTGAAAAGCAGGCTATGGCCCAGCTTTCGATTAACGAAAAGTTCTATAGCTACAATTGGGAAGAGGCAGATGCCGCAATAACTATGAATGATATTGACTATATAGTTGTAACTGATGTTGGGCATCCAGATTATGCCAACAATAACTGGCATTTAAAGCCTGTATTTAACAACAAGGCTGTAATCGTATACGAGTACGTGGCCGACGATTCAGACATTAATTCTTACGAATAATTTTTACGAGGTATGGGATGAAGGAATTAGAGTATCCATTTGACGCAGATTATCTGTTATCCAAGAAAAAGAGAATAAAGAAAGAGCTGCTTGCTTCAGATACCAAGTTTATCGATAAAAAGGTTGCAATTCTCGGAGGCAGTACCACAGCCAACATCATGTTAATCATGGAGCTTTTCTTGCTTAATAATGGTATCCGTCCGACTTTTTACGAAAGCGAATACAACAAATACTACGAGGATGCAGTTTTTCCAAATCCTGAGTTAGAGGAGTTTGCACCGGATATTATCTATGTTTGCACCAGCAACAGAAACATCACCACCTATCCGGATTTATCTATGGACAGAGCAACTGTGGATGAGCTCCTTGACAACCAATATCAGAAGTTTGAGACTATTTGGAAGACTTTGGCAGAAAAGTACAACTGCCCAATCATCCAAAACAATTTTGAGATGCCATTATTCAGACTGATGGGCAATCGTGATGCCTACGATTATCATGGCGCCATGAATTTCATCAGCCGATTGAATCAAAAGCTTTATGATTATGCTGAGGCTACAGACAATTTCTATGTGTGTGACCTCAACTATATTTCTGCAGATTATGGATTAAAGGAATGGGCAGATCCATTCTATTGGTATATGTACAAGTATGCTATGTGTGTGCCAGCAATTCCATATCTATCATTCAACGTTGCCAACATCATCAAGTCATTGCTTGGCAAGAACAAAAAGGGCTTTGTTCTTGATTTGGACAACACACTTTGGGGCGGCGTAATCGGTGACGATGGAGTGGACGGAATCGTACTTGGCCCAGAGGAGGCAGAGGGACAGGCGTATACTGAGTTCCAGCAGTACCTTAAGGCGCATCAGCAGCTTGGCGTGATACTCAACATCGATTCAAAAAATGATTTTGAGAATGCCATTGCAGGTATCAATCATCCTGACAGTGAGTTCAAGGAATCAGACTTTATATCTATAAAGGCTAACTGGGATCCAAAGGACAAGAATTTTGCAGATATTGCGTCTGAACTCACATTACTTCCAGAAAGTCTTGTTTTTGTGGATGACAACCCGGCAGAGCGACACATTGTTACTGAGCAGCTACAGGGCGTGTGCGCGCCAGAGCTTGATAATGTGGTTCATTATATTCAGACAATCGACCGCGGAGGATTCTTTGAGACAACCAATATTTCTGCGGATGATTTAAAGCGCAACGAAATGTACAAGGAGAATGCTGCAAGAGCCAAGCTTCAAAGCAGCTTTACTGATTATGGTCAGTACCTTGATTCTTTAGAAATGACAGCAGAGATTGATAGTTTTGCGCCAGTTTACATGGCACGCATCGCTCAGCTTACCAATAAGTCTAACCAGTTCAATCTAACAACAAAGCGTTTTACTCAGACTGAAATAGAGCAGACAGCTGCAAATCAGGAGTACATCACTTTATATGGCAAGCTGATGGATAAGTTTGGTGACAACGGAGTGGTAAGTGTTGTCATCGGTCACATTGACGGCCATGAATGTGATGTGGATTTATGGCTTATGAGCTGTCGAGTTTTGAAGCGCGACATGGAATATGCTATGTTAGATGAGCTTGTAAAGCGTTGCCGGGAAAGAGGAGTGACAACACTTAGAGGCCACTATCTTCCAACAGCCAAAAATAAAATGGTAAAAGACTTCTACGGCGACATGGGCTTTAAGCTTATTTATCAGGCGGATGATGGGGCTTCTGACTGGGAGCTTTCACTGGAAGAATATGAGGACAAGAATATACACATAACTAAACTATAGGCGTTTCAAATGTCTATGTTCAGAAAAGAGATTTATGATAAGAGATATTATTAAAAACAGGAAGTTAATAGCAAAGCTAGCCAAAAACGATTTTAAACAAAAGTTTGCAGGCTCGACTTTAGGCATTATCTGGGCCTTTGTCCAGCCGGTTGTTACCGTGCTTGTTTATTGGATAGTGTTTGACAAGGTTATGGGCGCCAAAGCAGAGATTATAGGTAAGGAAACAGGAGATTTTCCATATGTGCTTTGGCTTTCTACAGGTATTATTCCTTGGTTTTACTTTAGCGAGGTGCTTTCTTCTGGAACAGTTGTGCTTCAGGAGTACAATTATCTGGTCAAGAAGGTGGTGTTTCCAATCAATGTATTGCCGGTTGTAAAGGCGGTTTCGGCACTTTTTGTCCATGGCTTTTTTGTGCTGTTTACAATGATTCTATTTTTGCTGTTGGGTCAGCCTATTCCGCTGTATTGCTTGCAGCTGTTGTATTATTCTTTTGCAATGATGGTCTTTGTAATAGCCTTGATATATTTGACAAGTGCACTTTGTGTATTCTTTAAAGATATGGCTCAGCTGATTAATATCTTCCTGCAGGTTGCCATTTGGGCAACTCCAATCATGTGGCCAAAAACCATGTTGCTTAATAAGATAGCTGAGGGCAAGTGCCCTGATATAGCAGTTTATATCCTGTATCTCAACCCTATGTACTACATCACAAATGGCTATCGAGAGAGCCTTGTGCCTGATTATTCTGGCTTTTGGTTGAGCCCGGGGCTTACTGCTTATTTTTGGGGTGTGACAATCCTTATGTTTATAATTGGCACCCATGTTTTCAAAAAATTACAGCCTCATTTTGCAGATGTTCTTTAGGGAAAAAGAATGTTGAAAATACAGCGTTTGTAGACTTTTTCTACTAATTGTTTAAAGTGTAAAATACATGCAAAAAGTATCTAAAAATTGCCCGTGATTTTCGGGCAATTTTTTTTGTCTTTGTTCACGGTCTGATAACAAGTGTAGTGATATAATAAAACATAGCTAGAGAGAGGGGGCTTGCGTATGAGGAGGTTTTTATTTTCTAAAGGAAAGAGAACTATTGCTGTCAGCATAGTTGCTTTACTTTGTTCTTTTTGGTACTTCAATCTGATTAGTTTTGTGCCAGCAAATGCTGATGAAGATATTGTTGTACAAATCGTGGCTCACAGAGGTTATTCTGGGGCCTATCCGGAAAACACCCTTAGCGCATTCGCAGGTGCTTATGCCTGTGGAGCTAAAACTGTAGAGTTTGATGTTAGAAAGACCAAGGATGGTCAGCTGGTAATCTATCATGATGAGACCTTGGAAAAGGTAAACGGGGAAGAGTGCGGAATAGCAGATTACACCTATGATGAGCTGCTAAACATCGATGCTGGTGCATGGTATGACATGGACTTTATAAGTGAGCGCATACCAACTTTGGACCAGACACTTAGCTTGCTTCAAGCTACCAATATGCGTATCTTCTGTGAGTTGAAGGACATAGGGGATGATCCTGATTTTGCTACAGAGGTTTACGAGAAATGTGCTCAGTACGGTTTGCTGGACAAGGTTGTATTTCTATCATTTAATTATGATTATCTTTCAACCATCAAGGGGATTAATCCAGAGCAGCCAATCATGATGTTGGCATCATTTGGTAAGTCCACTTTACCAGCACAGTATCCAGCAGAGTACTACGGAGTCAACATGAAGACTCTTACACCAAAGACTGTCAGGGCTATTCACGAGGCCGGCAGCAAGGTGTACTCTTATGCACCAGAGAGCAAGGGACAGATGTTATCCCTTCAGCGACTGGGCGTGGATGGGGTGATCACTGACTACGCCGATGTAGGGGCGTTATAATAATCCTCCGACTTTAGGTATGGGGTTGCCTAAAGTCAATAAAAGGGTGGCACCGTTGGGTGTCACCCTTTTTTCGACTTAATTTTTACTTTGAGTTATGGATGAATAGTTGGCAAGGGGGGGTGGGGTGGCAGGATTGATAGGAGGGTTGGTAGTTGAATTTTGTGAACTAGTATAATCGATGAGGGGCATTCCTGCGCTGTTTATTGAGAATCTACTATTACTAAAGCTAAAACCTCTAGTATGTCCATTAGGTATAGGGGATACATTATTAGCTGGATTATTTGAAGAACGGCTTGGGGAGTATACGCTCATAGGGCTACCAATTGTGGAGTTGTTACTAGTTTGGCTGTGTATACTATTTAAATGTTCTAATGACACAAATGATTTGTTGTCTTCTGGATTACTTATCACAGATGCTAGGTCTATAGCATCGATTATTTGCTCTATAGGTGTGCCAGATTTCGAAGCTTGAACCATAGTGTCACCTAAAGCCATCTCTCCTATAAGTTGTTGTATAGTTTCTGTATTTTTAAATAGCAAAGCCGGAAGGTTCATACATTTATTGCAATAAGTTTTGTATGCCCTTGCGTCATTTATGCATTTGTCAATTGTTTCATCAGTATGCCTTTTTTCTGAGCTATTTTTATAATTTTCAGCCTGTTTAATAAATTTATTCAGGTTAGTTTTAGCCTTTTTTGCCATTATGGCACCTTTTACTAATACTTTGACTTTTTTTATTACTCCCATGGTAATACCTCCTTTTTCAAAACATAATTTATATATAGTTATTAAAGGGCCCTTCAATTACATATCAAAAAAAATTGTTTTATTTTTCATTTTTGGAAAAATTTTTTTAAAATTCACAATTTGGTTCGAAATAAGACCAGGCAACCGGAATCGGATTTAGGGCTAAAACTTTGCGATAGCGGGGTTTTGTGGTAAAATTGTGTTATATTTGGAGGCATTATGAAGGATAACGTAATTGAGGTAAAGCACGTAGATAAGGTGTACAAGCTTTACGATAGCAACAAGGCCAGGGTGGCAGATACTTTGGGCCTTACCAGGAAAAAGAATTACAAGGAGCATTACGCTCTTAAAGATATGTCCTTTGAGGTTAAGAAGGGCGAGTGTGTTGGCTTGATTGGTACCAATGGTTCCGGCAAGTCCACAATTTTAAAGATTATTACAGGTGTACTTTCAGCAACCAGGGGAGAGGTTAATGTAGATGGTCGTATTTCTGCATTGCTGGAGCTTGGCGCAGGCTTTAACCAGGAGTACACAGGTATTGAAAATATTTACCTAAACGGTACAATGCTTGGCTACACCAACGAAGAGATAGATGCAAAGCTGGATGACATTCTGGCATTTGCGGATATAGGTGATTTTGTTTTTCAGCCAGTAAAGACATATTCAAGCGGTATGTTTGTCAGACTTGCATTTGCAGTGGCAATCAACATCGATCCAGAAATTTTGATTGTAGATGAGGCGCTTTCCGTAGGTGATGTTTTCTTCCAGGCCAAGTGCTACAAGAAGTTTGAGGAGTTCAAGGCTGCAGGCAAGACTATACTTTTTGTTTCCCACGATTTGGGTGCTATCAGCAAGTATTGCGACAGGGCGGTGCTTATTAACAAGGGTGACAAGGTGGCTGAGGGCACTCCAAAGGATATGATAGACATTTACAAAAAGATTCTTGTGGGCCAGGAGCCAGTGCTTAACAGCAAGGTTGATAGCCTGGATGATTTTGCAGATAACGGACAGGAGCTGGCAGAGGGTGTCACCTGGAAGTCTAACTATCAGCTCAATCCAAATCTCAACGAGTATGGTGATGGCAGGGCGAGCATTGTTGATTTTGCAGTAATTGACGACAACGGCACCTACACCAACGCTATTATGAAGGGCAGCACCTTTACAGTTAAATCCAAGGTGCATTTCAATACAGATATTGAGAATCCTATTTTTACTCTCACATTCAAGACTCTAAAGGGTATTGATGTCACCGGCACCAACACTATGTATGAAAAGTGCGATGTGGGCCTGTGCAAAGAGGGGGACGAGTACGTTGCCACCTTCACTCAAAAGATGGACATGCAAGGTGGTGAATATCTCATGTCTATTAGCTGCACCGGCTATGATGGAGTGGATTTTGTTGCATATCATCGTCTTTACGATGTGATGAATATTACAGTTGTAAGCACCAAGAACACAGTTGGATTCTATGACATGAATTCAAAGGTTAGAGTAGATAAGGTCAACTAGTTGACCGGGGATGAGTTTGAAAAATTAGAAGGAGCGATTGTCTATGATTCAAGAAAAGTATAATAGACGCATTTTTGACGAGGGTACAGAAGAAGCGATTCAGATGTTTTCTCATCTTAGGAGCAATGTACTTTCTCCAGTTGGAATTGAAAAAGGCGACAATGTACTGATACTTGATCCTGATAGTGCTTCGATAATCGAGTGGCTACAGGAGCAGGCTGCCGACGTAACAATAGGTATGAGCCAGGATTATTCCAAGGATAACGATTCTGTTATGTCACATTTGCCAGCTCTTAAAAAGCAATTGATAGATGACATCAACAGTACATTTAGCATCATCATAAGTATTGGCAAGCTGGTGGAAACACCATCGGTTCTCAAGAAACACCTTGCTGCGGAGGGAAGGCTGGTTTACGCCCTTTCTGAAAAGGACAGGCTTGGCAGCTTTGCTAAAAAGCTTCTTGCGGAGGCTGGATTCAAGGACATTACCACATACAGAGTCAGCCCCGATTATTTATATACCACGGAGATTTATGCAGAGGATTACATAGGGGGAGGAGCAGGAGACTATCTGCTAATTGCTAGATAATGGAACGATTACTTTACGAAAAGCTCTCTAATGAGCGCAATCCAAAATACAATATCATAACGGACATTGTTGAGCGTGATGGCCAAAAGGTAGTCATTAAAAGGCCTTATGATTCAAAGGCCATTGACCACATTCAAAGAGTCTTCGAAAGTTACAGAGGCTTGCAAAATATTTTGCAGGGCTCTGATTTTTGCGTAAATGAAAGTAGAATGGTGGGGGATTCCATTGAAAGCGAATTCTTAGAGGGGCAGCATCTTTCATCGGATGATGCACCGGCCTATATCCAGGCAGTTAAGAATGCCTACATGAAAAGTGCCAAGGAATTTGCCATATCACCAGAGTTTGAACAGGTCTTTGGACAGGTGGATTTGCCACGAGGCGTACTTGCGTCAGAGTACCTTGATATAGATTTGATTTTTGAAAATATAATCAAGACAGAAAAGGGCTGGGAGATTATCGACTACGAGTGGACCTTTGATTTTCTGGTACCTATCAATTATGTTTTCTATCGTGCCTCTAAGTTTAGTCTGCTTCCTGGAAATCTTGTTGATATTTCTGATCAGGAAAAGGCGGCTTATCAGCAGATGGAGGAGCATTTCCAGTCAAAGTATTGCTTCAAGGACGTCAAGAATCTTCATGAGCTCAGAGAGCATGCAGATAGTCACAGCAAGACATCGGCTGATTTTGCAATTGCATCCCGGGACTATCAGATAAAGCAGCTTCAGGAGTTGATTGCGGCTAAGGATGTGCACATTCGCAATATCGAGGCAGTCAATCAGGAGCTTCGCACAATTTATGACAATACGGTAAATACCAAGGGTTATCAGGCCTTGGAGAGTATACGAGCATTTAAGGCTTTCCTTACTGGCAAGTCTACCCCGGCACGAGAGGCCCAAAAGCAGCAAAAGGCCGAGGCTAAGGCTGCAAAGGTTGCTGCAAAGCAGGCAAAAAAGGCTGCCTCTAAGGGGGAAGCAGCACCATCGGTGGCAGTGCATCTACATCTTTTCTACGTGGATTTATTGCCAGAGTTTGCCGGTTATTTTGCAAACATTCCTTTCAAATTTGACCTTTATATTTCCTGTCAGGAGGGGGCAGATGTTAACGCTATCAAGGCTGGCCTTAAAGAGGTCAAGCAGATTGGCAACTTGGATATTCGTGCTCTTCCAAATCGAGGCAGAGATTTGGCACCAATGTATGTGAAGTTTGCAAAAGAAATTTTGAACCACGATTACATTCTTCATGTGCACAGCAAGAAGTCTTTGTATTCCGGTGTGGAGAAGGGAGGCTGGAGACAGTATTCTCTTGAAACACTTCTGGGTTCTACAGAAAAGATTAACAGCATTTTTGAAATGTTTAAAAATAAAAATGCAGGACTTATATATCCAGATATCCAGCAGGAAGTGCCTACCATAGCTTATTCGTGGCTTGCCAATGAGGGCCTTGGAAGACAGCTTTTTGCGGAATACGATTTGGGCGAAATGCCATCGGTATTTAACTATCCTGCAGGCTCATTTTTCTGGGCCAGGGTTGATGCGCTTCGTCCTCTTTTGGAAAAGGGCTACACCTACGAGGATTTCCCTAGGGAAGAGGGGCAGACAGATGGCACCTTGGCACACGCCCTTGAGCGAATTGTTCCATTTGTATCAAGAAAGCAGGGCTATGATGATTACATCCTCTATCTTTCAGACGAGGACACGGCGGTAAACAAGAGCCTTAGACCATTCTATGATTTCTTTAAGATGGACAAAGAGCTTTTGACCATGAAGCTTGGCACATACGACGTAATTTCATTTGATATATTTGATACACTTATCACCCGTTCAATCGCTGAGCCAGACGATGTATTTAAGTTAATTGAAAAAGAAATATACGAAAGCTACGGCAAGACTGTAGATTTCCTAGGGATTCGAAAAGAGGCTGAGAGGGTTGCCACTGAAAAGTACGGCCCAATGACAACTATCGACAAGATTTACGTTGAGGTTTCAAGCGACAAGACCATCGGCGATATAGCCATGGATATTAAAAAGATGGAGATAGACACTGAGACCAGACTTTGCATGCCTAGAAAGGATATGGTTGAGGTCTTTAATTCCCTTAAGTCCATGGGCAAGCATGTCATTCTCGTCAGCGATATGTACCTTAACAGAGTGGAGGTTGTTGGCCTGTTGCACAAGTGCGGCATCGGAGGCTACGACGAGCTTTTGATTTCCTGCGAGGTAGGTGCTCGCAAGGATAATGGCAGCATGTGGGATTATGTTCTTTCGGGACTCAATCCAGAGAGATTCATCCATGTTGGTGACAATTTCCGAAGCGATTCTCAGATTCTTATGGACAGAGGTATCGCAAGTCAGATTGTTTTAAATCCAAAGGCAATGCTTGAGCTTTCTGAGTTTAGTTACCTTTCAGAATTTGCAAAAGCAAGCGTGGCTAATTCCATTATGGTTGGCAATGCTATAAATGGCGGTATTTTTAATTCACCATTTGCATTTAACGAAGATGGCACAGTTGCCTTTAAAGATATTTACGATTTTGGCTATACAACAATGGGGCCTCTGATGGCACGCTTTATTCAGTGGGTTGTGGAAGGCAATCAAGACAGTAATGAGCGCTTGCTCCTATTGGCCCGTGAAGGATATATGCTTCAGCATATGATTGAGGGATATTGCGGTGTCAGAGGTTTGAATTTGCCTGACCAACACTACTTCTTGACGTCACGCAGAGCATGTGCGGTGGCGGCTCTTGAAAATGATGAGGATATCAGAGAGCTTCTGCTTCAGAAATATCAGGGCACATTTAGCAATTTGTTAAATGAGCGATTTGGCGTGGAGCTTCACGAGAACGAGGCGGACAGAGACCTTGACTACAGCACCACTACTGAGGAGCTTATGGAGCTTCTAGCGCCTTACGAGGCGGAGATATTTGCAAAGGCAAAGGTGGAGAAAAATGCTTATCTGAACTATGCCAGCAAATATTTAGCTGAGGCCAATGATTTGGCGGTGGTAGATGTGGGATTTTCAGGAACAATCCAGTATTTCCTCATGAAGCTTACGGGGCGGGATATTGCAGGTCATTACCTTGCCCTGCACTCTAACAAGCCGGAGAGAATTGGCGGAAGGGCAAATGCTGTGTACGAGATTACTGACCCTCGACTCATCGAGGACAGCAAGCTCCTTAGATATCAGCTTTTCCTTGAAAACGCTCTGAGTGCTCCTTATGGACAGCTCATTAATTTCACCATGGAAAATGGTGTGCCTGAGCCTCATTTTAAGGATGACAAGAATGTCAGCGATGAGGTCAAGCGACTTCAGTATGGTATATTGGATTTTATTCTTCAGTATGCCCTTTCAACCAAGAATACCCCAAAGGGATTGCTGGCAGACACCACTCTTGTAGAAGATTTATTCTATGATATAATTGCTGCTGGTACTCTTACCAAAGAAATAGCGGACAGCCTTACTGTTGAGGATAGCTATAGTCGTGGTGGAGTCCAGAGATTTGATGTTAAAACAGGCAAATGGTTGGTGGATTAAATCACCTTTGCCAGATATAAAGAAGGAAGAATGTTTTGAGAGATACTTTCAATGTGGTATTTATCAGATATCACTTAACCAAGAAAAATACACTTTTGTTCCAAGGATTTTATCCATTTGACAATCCAAAGGGTTATAACCTTGTGGCAGAGTTAAATGGTACTCCTTATGAGATGGATATTACAATCAACGAGGGCAACGAAGTTCGACGTCGCTATATAGCAGCCCACAAAAGTGTTTCAAAGGAATATGTTGGCGAGATTGGGTTGCCAGAGGATTTAAGCACAGTTAAGAGTCTTAAGCTCATTTGCGTGCTCGGAGAGGATGGCACAAGCAATCAGGTTCGCTCCGTGGTTTACAAGGCCACTGGCTGGGATTTGCAAAAGCTGAAAAAGGAATACGAGTACAACCTTGAGCGTGCAGCTGTTACAGATGACAAGATTCAGATTCTTGGCTGGGCTATTGGAAATGTTCCAGAGGAGTTTCACCTTTATGATGGCAACACTGAGATTCCTATTACTGTAAAGAGAATGTTCCGTAAGGATGTTTACGGTGTTTATCCAGAGCTTACAGAAAAGTGTGACTCTGGCCTTGAAATTGTTTTTGACAAGGGCAACTACAAGAAGCTTCGCCTTACAATTACAGCAAATAATCAGGTTTATGAATGCAAGGTTGATACAGAGCATGTGCTGACAGGTGGCAATCTTCTTCCAAAGAAGAGCCTATGGGAGCGAATCGAGCTTTACCGTCAGGATAATGGTATCGGTGCAACTATTAAGCACGCTATAGATAAGCTAAAGAATGCAGATGCGCCAAAGTATACCTATATGGATTTCCTTACAAGCTTTGGTCCAACAGAGGTTGAGCTGCAGCGCCAGCGAGATGAGAAGTTTGAATACAATCCTTTGATGAGTATTGTTATTCCTATGTATCAGACTCCAGAAAAGTTTTTAGTGGAGCTTATTGATTCCATTGTGGCGCAGACTTATGGCAACTGGGAGCTTTGTCTGGCAGATGGTAGTCCGGATGATAGCCTGGGTTCAATTATCGCCAGGAAGTATGGCTCTGATTCAAGGATTAAATACACTCACTTAGAGGCTAACCTTGGTATTTCAGACAACACCAATGCTGCAATCGCACTGGCCACAGGTGATTTCATTGTTCTTTCGGATCACGATGATACACTTGCACCAAATGCAATGTATGAGTGTGTGGCAGCCATCAACAAGGATCGCAGCATCGATGTAATTTACACCGATGAGGACAAGATTTCCATGGATTCCAAGGAATATTTTGAGCCTGTGTTCAAGCCGGATTTCAATCTGGATTTACTTTGTTCAGTCAATTATATTTGCCATCTTTTCATTTTTAGAAGAGACATCTATGAGAAGGCAGGCGGTTTCAATAAGGAGTACGATGGTGCTCAGGACCATGATTTGATTTTGCGTTACTGTGAAGTTGCAAAAAATGTTTACCACGTTCCAAAGGCTCTCTATCACTGGCGCAGCCATGCTGCATCAACAGCAATGTCTGCAGAGTCAAAGCTTTACGCCTTTGATGCAGGCGCCAAAGCGGTTCAGGCTCACTACGACAGACTTGGCATACCAGCTACTGTTGAGCAGGATACCTTCTACGGATGCTACCGCACCATTTATAATTGGGATAAAGAGCCACTTGTTTCTATCATTATTCCAAACAAGGATCACACAGATGACCTTGATAAATGTATTAAGTCAATTGACGCCAAGAGCGTTTACAAAAATATTGAGTACGTAATCGTTGAGAACAATTCAACTGAGCCTGAGACTTTTGAGTATTACAAGTCGATTGAAGACAGACCGGATGTTAAGATTATTCGCTACGAGACACCAGGATTTAACTTCTCTGCAATCAACAATCTTGGTGCTAAGCATGCAAGCGGAGATATGTACTTGCTCTTAAACAATGACACCGAAATCATCAACGAAACCTGTATCAAGGAGCTTGTTGATGTGTGCCTTCGTCCAGACGTAGGTATCTGCGGTGCGTTGTTATATTATCCAGACAATACTGTGCAGCACGCAGGCGTTGTTATGGGTATTGGTGGTATCGCCGGCCATACATTTGTAGGATTAGAGCGCAGTGAGCCAGGCTACATGTTTAGGGCGGTAACTACCCAGGACCTTTCTGCTGTTACAGCAGCCTGCCTTATGATTCGTAAAGACGTATTCGAAGAGGTGGGAGGTCTTACTGAGGATTTGGCTGTTGCCTTCAACGACGTAGATTTCTGTATGAAGGTTCGTGATAAGGGCTACCTTGTAGTTTACAACCCACACGCAGAGCTCTATCACTACGAATCCAAATCCCGTGGCTATGAGGATACAGGAGAAAAGGTTGCCCGCTTCAATTCTGAGGTAGAAAAGCTGGAAAAGCTCTGGCCGGATATTTTGGAAAAAGGTGACCCTTACTATAATCCCAACCTGTCGATTCTAGATGGATGGTATAGATTGAAGGAAGAATAAAAGGAAGGTTTTATTTTATGAATAGACGAATTGCTGTGGCCGGCACCGGCTACGTAGGACTTTCAATAGCTACACTTTTGGCACAACACAACCATGTGGTAGCCGTAGATGTAATTCCGGAAAAGGTAGATCTAATCAACAACAAAAAGTCTCCAATCGTGGACCCTGAGATTGAAGATTATCTTGCAAATAAGGACTTGGATTTGGTTGCAACTCTCGACGGAGAAAGTGCATATAAGGATGCTGAGTTTGTAGTTATCGCTACACCAACCAACTACGACAGTGCAAAGAATTTCTTTGATACATCAGCTGTTGAGGCAGTTATTGAGCTTGTGAAAAAGGTTAATCCAAATGCATATATGGTAATCAAGTCTACAATTCCTGTAGGCTACACCAAGAATATCAGAGAGAAGATGGGCTCTGACAAGATTCTTTTCAGCCCTGAGTTTCTTAGGGAATCAAGAGCTCTTTACGATAATCTTTATCCAAGCCGCATCATCGTTGGTACAGATGAAAGCGATGCAAAGCTTACACAGGCTGCTAAAGATTTTGCTGCTCTTCTTGCAGAAGGTGCAATCAAGAAAGATATCGAGACTCTTGTAATGGGATTTACAGAGGCTGAGGCTGTAAAATTATTCGCAAATACGTATTTGGCACTTCGTGTCAGCTACTTCAACGAGCTGGATACATATGCAGAGACAAAGGGCCTTGATACCCAGGCTATTATCAAGGGTGTTTGCCTTGATCCACGTATTACAGATCAGTACAACAATCCATCTTTTGGATACGGTGGCTACTGTCTTCCAAAGGATACCAAGCAGCTTCTAGCAAACTATGCTGATGTGCCACAGGATTTGATTCGAGCTATTGTAGAATCTAACCGCACACGTAAGGATTTTATCGCAGATCAGGTGCTTAAAAAGGCGGGCTACTACAGCTACGAGGAGGCCAACCAGTACGACAAGGATTCTGAAAAGGATGTTACCATCGGAGTGTACCGACTCACTATGAAGTCCAACTCTGACAACTTCCGTCAGTCATCTATCCAGGGTGTAATGAAGCGAGTTAAGGCCAAGGGTGCAACTGTAGTCATCTACGAGCCAACACTTGAGGATGGCACAACATTCTTTGGCTCAAAGGTTGTTAATGACTTGGATAAATTCAAGACATCATGTGATGCAATCATAGCAAACCGTTACGACTCATGCCTTGATGATGTTAGGGATAAGGTATATACACGTGATGTATTTAAGAGAGATTAGTTAATAATAAAAGGGAGAATAAGTAATGTTTAGGGGAAAGAAAATTAAAATTCTATCTGGCTGGAGTGGATTTTTTCTTGGTGTTGCCATTGTATTTTTTGGAATTGTTTCTTATATTGCCATAGGAAATACTATAAGCCAAGCTACAGCGGGACCAAGCTCTAAGGCTGATGGATTTACAATTGGTGCATACCACGTAGATCTTGATGTGAAAGAAGATGGCAAGATTGATGTCGATGAAACTGTATATATAGATTTCTATGAGGGTGGTCATCATGGAATATATCGTTTTATTCCGGAGTGGTTAAAGTACACTAGCAAGGATGGAAAGACTAGTTCAAGAAAAGGTGTAATAACCAATTTACGATGCGAGAATGAGACATATACGGTGGATACTGTAAAACGCAAGAAGCGTATTAAAATTGGTAAATCTTATCACACCTTATCCGAAGGTACCTATCGCTACGATATTTCTTACACATATGATATGGGTAAGGACCCATACAATGGTTTTGATGAATTCATCTTCCATGCATTTGGAGATTATTGGGGTACTCCTATAAAGGCTGCTTCTGTTACAGTCAATCTTCCAAAGAACTTTGACCCTAAAGATACAGTATATTTTTTTGCTGATAAAAAAAGAAAAGATGATATAACATCCCATGTAAAATATGTGGTAGACGGTAGCACTTTGTATGCTAGGGTCAATTCAGACTATGATTTGACTAAATCTTTGACGGTAGACATAGAGTTGCCAGAGGGATATTTTGTTGGCGGAGCCGACAACTACGATAGCAGCGCTCTGTTGAGTCTTTTGATATGCATCGCTTATGCAGGGATAATATATCTGCTTTGGTATCGCTTTGGCAAGGATTTGCCTAAAGAGCCAGAGACTGTGGAGTTTTATCCTCCATACAATCTTGATGCAGCTCAAATTGGCTATCTTTATGTAAAGGATGCAGGTAAGAAACTGGCCATTTCATTGATTGTTGAGTTGGCTTCAAAAGGATATTTGGAGATTTTAAATACCAGCAGAAAAGATAAGCTTAAAGTCAAGAAAACTGAAAAAGCAGTTGATGATTTGACGAAAAATGAATTGCTTGTCTATAACAAGCTTTTTGAGGATGGCGACGAAATAGTACTTAAAGACCATAAGAACTTTCACAAGGTGTATTCGCAAATTGCAGAGAGCGTCAGAGAAGAATTTCAGGATAAGATTAACGATATAGCATCCTATAGGGTTAAATTCTTGACTAGCGCAACACCATTTTGGATTATTCTTATCTGGTTTATAACATACAAGAGAGAAATGCTTAATCCGGCATTTTCAATATTTTATGTTCTGTCATATGCAGCAATTGTTGTTTCTTTAGTATGCATTTATCAGATGCACAGAAAGAGTACATATGGAGAGGTTGTAGCAGCCAAAATTAATGGTTTCAGAAATTATTTGGAGGTGGCTGAGAAGGATAGGATAGATATGTTGGTGGAGGAAAATCCGAATTATTTCTTCAACATACTGCCTTATGCTTATGTGCTTGGTGTTTCTAAAAAATGGATTGAAAAATTCCCAATCCCTGAGGGTGAGGAATATGCATACGTTGAAAAGATAGATAAGATTTATGATGCGTTGGCATATACAGATGGAACTGCTACCCGTTCTTCCGGCAGTAGTAGCGGCTGTTCATCTTGCGGTGGCGGTTGTTCTTCATGTGGTGGTGGCTGCTCATCTTGCGGAGGTGGTGGCTCATGGTAGGCCGATTCATTTTGCAGTGGCATATAGGAGAGCAATGCAATCTTAAATGCCTTCACTGTTATCAGGATTGCCACACACCGATACAGCTTTCCTATTCGCAGCTTTATGATATTTTAGAGCAGTACAGGCAGCTGTTAGAGAAATTAAATGTGCGAGGACATATAAATTTAACTGGAGGAGAGCCACTGTGCTCTCCACATTTTTATAAGCTATTAGATGAGTTTAAGAAGGACGGCGATTTATATAGTTTTTCCATTCTTACAAATGGGACTCTTGTTACAGAGGAAGTGGCCCAAAAAATTAGTAGCTATAATCCAGAGTACGTTCAGGTTAGCCTAGAGGGTGGTAGACGAACCAATGATTATATCCGTGGCAAGGGCGTGTATTCGAAGGTGGCAAAAGCAATAAAGAGTCTTAAAAAATATGGTATATACGTATCAGTTTCTTTTACAGCTACGAAGTTAAATTACAAAGAATTTCCTAAGGTGGTAAGGTTTGCTAGGCGCCATAAAGTGGATAATGTCTGGTCTGATAGATTCATTCCTTTGGGGGATGATAAAGAATTGGATTTACAGATGACCAGGGAAGAAACATCAGAATATCTTCAATTGATGGCAGATTCGAGACGCTGGCTAAAGGAAAAACATTCTAGTACCAATGTGGCAATGTACAGGGCACTGCAATTCTTAAAGACCAATGACTATGCCTATAGCTGTACCGCTGGCGACAGTCTTTTGACGGTAATGGAGAATGGTGACTTGGTTCCATGCAGGAGAATGCCTATCGTTGTTGGAAATCTTTTGACTGAAAATATGTATGAGCTTTATATGAACAATGAGACTTTAAAAACTTTGCGGCAAGATAATATTCCTAATGATTGCGAAAAGTGTGAGCACAGCAATTATTGCAAGGGTGGCTTGAAATGTCTTACCTATGCTATTTATGGTTCCTTAAATCATAAGGATGTAGGATGTAATATATAAACTCAAAAAGGAGATAAAATGAGTGAAGCAATTGTAACTTTAAGAAAAGGCGAGGGACGCACAATTAAGGCAGGCGGCGCTTGGATATTTGATAACGAAATAGATAGCGTTATGGGCTCCTTTGAAAATGGAGACATAGTGATAGTCCACGACTTTGATGGATACATGATGGGGCGTGGATTTATCAATACCAATTCAAAGATTAGAGTTCGCATGCTTACTCGCAAAAAGGACCAGCTTATAGATGACGATTTCATCAAGATGAGGGTTAAGAATGCGTGGGAATATCGTAAATCCGTATTGCTTCAGCAGGATTTGAATTGTTGCAGAGTAATATTTGGGGAGGCAGATTTTCTGCCAGGACTTGTGATAGATAAGTATGACGATGTACTTGTTGTAGAGTCTTTGGCTCTTGGAATCGATAAGTTAAAGATTCAGATTATTGATTATTTAAAGGAAATCATGGCTGCAGATGGGTTCAATATCCGGGGCGTCTATGAGAGAAGCGATGCAGCAGTTCGCAAAAAGGAAGGCTTGGCGCCTTACAAGGGATTTATCGGCGATGAGTTTGATACCAATGTAGAAATCATAGAAAATGGAGTCCACTACATGGTGGATGTGGTAAATGGGCAAAAGACAGGATTTTTCCTTGATCAAAAATATAACCGTCTAGCTATTCAGCGTCTTTGCAAAGGAAAGCGAGTATTGGATTGTTTTACACACATGGGCACCTTTGCCCTTAATGCTGGCATTGGAGGTGCGGCAGAGGTTACAGGTCTTGATATCTCGGATTTTGCCGTGGCTCAGGCTACAGCCAATTCTAAGCTCAATGGTTTGGAAAATACGGTAAAATTCCGTCAGGCAAATGTACTGGATGAGCTTCCAAAGCTTAACGAAGCAGGAGAAAAGTACGACGTTGTAATCCTTGATCCTCCGGCTTTTACTAAGTCTCGAGAAGCCACCAAAAATGCCATGAAGGGATACCGGGAAATAAACATGAAGGGCATGAAGCTTGTAAAGGATGGAGGCTACCTTGCAACTTGCTCCTGCTCGCATTTCATGACTCAGGATTTGTTTGTAAAAGTAATCGGTCAAGCTGCACAGGCTGCCCACAAAAGGTTGCGCCAAGTGGAGTTCAGAACGCAGGCACCTGACCATCCAATCCTCTGGGCGGCAGATGAGAGCTACTATCTTAAGTTCCTGATTTTCCAAGTTGTGGATGAGAAGTAGATAAATTAAATAAGAAAAATAAAAGGGCTGCGCTATTGCAGCCCTTTTCCAAAGTGCAGTAAGAAGAATGGGAAGTTCCCATAGAATAGTACGAATGAGAACCCAAGTGTAAGTGCATATATTAACTGATTGTAGATAAGATTCTTGCTAAAGGTCTTTAAATCACCCTTGATGGTTGTGATTGTAGTGTCGCTGTCAAAGCCATTGTCTATAAGAAGGCTCTGGGCTATGAATACAGCAGACAATCCAAATATCATTACGAAAGGTATGTAATAGCGGGATGCAAATCCTCCTAAGTATCCTCTGGTAAGGTATGCTCCATAGGCGCTTTTAAACTGGTAAATAAAGGTTATGACCATGGATGCCCAACCAGCTCCAAGAGGAAGAGCAAATCTCTTTCCGAAGGAGTGGACGCGAGGGATGAACAAAAGTACCGGGAACAACCACAACAACTCAAAGGCAAGGGATGTTGGACTGAAAATATATTCTTTGATAAATCGCTGAGCTGTTTCGATTCCTGACCATGACAGGAAAAATCTCTCAATGTAAAACCAGATGTACTGTCCTAAGGTATAATGAACTCTATCAGACTGTGCCACATAGTAAATAGTGTTTTCGAAATATTCCTTTGAGCTGATAACTGCCAGAGAAGGAATGGTGCCGTAGCGGCTTATTACAATCGCATAATAAGCGATGGCAAGTAAATAAATTGGGAAGGTAATAAAGAACCCTGCCCTCAGTGAATCCTTTACGCTGCGTTCCTTAATCATTGTAAAGGAAAGTACCAAAACTGCCATAATAACGCACAACATTGCCGCTGTAAGCTTTGTCAAAAGGGAACCTGTAAGTCCCAGTGCAATCAGTCCATAAGTCAAGATATTTCTATTTTTCTCTGAGAATCGGATTAATCCCAAGATGCAAATTCCGCAAGTCAACATGGTAAGAGCGTCATTGCTGACAGAGCAAAATTCAAAACCTAGCATAGGAACGCTTGTAATTATTGTGACGTAAAGTAAATGCAGCCAAGGCTTGGTCCTGTCGATTCGAGACCAACCTATGTAACAGCACAATGCAAGGCCTAGTATATAAATTCCCATGGAAAAATACCGTAGTCTCATCTTGTCAATTGTCATAACCACGTCTGAGTCGGTAGGAGCAAATCCTCCAGCCAGTCTCATAATGTGATAGTAAAGAGGTGGATGGCAGAGATAATTTACCAACGAAGTCTGATATTCAAAGTTTGGCTCTTCAGACCACTTCATCACCTGGTTGCTAAAGATATGCATATCCTCAAACTTTGGAATTACCTCACCGGTTCTATCCAAATAGTGGATGTATGCAATGTGAGCTGATTCATCTGGGGAAGAATCTGGAAAATTGGTAGCATAATAAACGCCGGTGTAGCTAACATACACAATGGATAAAATATAAAGTGCCGCAATGAATGGACGGCGCCCCTTGCGGTTTATCCCTGTTAAAAATGATAAAAACCAAATAACTAGAAAACCTATACAGCAAACTATAGCAAATATTTTCATAAACACCTCTATCTAAATTTCTTTAAAACCTTCTTTATTAAATGCTTCGCATTATCTATAAAAAATTCATCTGCAAAAAGCACCAATAATCCAAAGTAAACTAAAGCTCCAGTGATAATCATCACAAAAGTTGAAAGTATAGTGGCAGGTAAATATCTGCCTACCATCAAAAGTAGCATTAGCATAAGAGTAGAAGCAATTAAATATTTTACAGACGATTGTAAAATCCGTTTGATATCAAGCTCCCCACGAATGTAGATCAACTGCAAGATGGCGATTGCTGACTCGGCAATAACTGAGGCCAAAGCAGCGCCGGCTGATTGAAGCTTTGGTATAAAAACAAAATTCAACACTATGTTTACAGCAGCTCCAAAGAGAACAGTGCGAGTGTAAAGCCTCTCACGTTTGGTTGGTACCAGATATTGGATGCCGGTTACATTTGCAATTGACATGGCAACTGTTAGGCCAGAACAAATTCTAAGAAGAATGATTACCTTGTCATAGCCCTCTCCGTAGAACCATGGGATAAAGTTGCCTGCGATTCCAAACACGCCAAACATCAGTGGGAGGCCTAAGAACCAAGAAAACTGGTAAACCTTGTACATGGCTCGCTTAATTGCATCCTTATCCCCTTGCTTAAAATAATGACCGATTCGAGGTACCATAACGGTAGCCATGGCGGTAACAAGCGCAAGGACCAATCTAACGATTCGCATGGTTTGCTCATAGTAACCGCTTTCATCAAGATTGTGGGTGATAAGCTTAAGCATGATTTTGTCTAGATACTGATAGAACTGAACAGCAAAGGTAGGCAAAAACAAGCCAAGAATTATTCTAGTGTCCTTAAAAGGTGATAGCGCCTCCTTTGGAACCTTACACAAATACTTAGGAAGGTAAGGCCAAAGTGAAACATGACCAGCCATTGTAATAAGTGCCTGAGCAGCAGCATAAAGCGCCAAATCCTCTGGCTTTTTTATCAAGGTAAAAACCATTATAAGATTTATTATTCTAAAGATAGCATTGCGGCCAACTACCTTGCCGAACTCCTCAAGTCCCTGCAAGAACCAAGAGGTATCAAAGGCCACATTTAAAATCTCAATTAACTGTATTACATAAATAATCATCCAATCAGGATGGTATGTAAAAATCATTATTCCGTAAATTACTAGAAAAATGAAAGTTGTAGTGCAACGGAAAATAAGGGTGTTGAAAAAAACAACGGACCTCTTGAATATATCGTTCTGCACGTAAGATACCTCACGCTGACCGTAAGTAGATGTGCCAAGTGATGCAAAAATAATAAAAAATGCAGCTATAGCAGTGACATAACCTAAAACACCGATTCCCTTGGATTTGAGAACTCTTGCGATATAAGGGGCTGTCAAAAGTGGTGTAAGGATAACCAGTATCTGATAGGCTACATTATATATGTAGTTAAGTTTTACATTTTTTTCTTTCATAATTTCCCTAAAATAAATATTAGCCTCAACAATATTTCTCCAGAAATACTCCTACGGAGCCTGTGAGGATAAAAAACTTTCCTAAGACGTGAGCCTGAAGTAAAAACTCTCAAGAACCTCTGCCCCTCCTCAGGCAGCTTATCAAAAAACAATTCTTTATAACTATAAATCATGTCCCTAGTTCTAGGGCAATAGTCTCCGTTTAAAACGTTATCAACCCGCCATTTTAGCTTTGCTAAAGGGCCTCGATTGGTAGAAGAGATAGCATCTGAATGTCTGCGATATTTGGCAAGAGGCTTATCGCTATAGATTACAGAACCGCCTAAGCCCAGCTGAATCAGATGAACCCATTTGTCGTGATAATATATTTTAGAGGCCTTTTCATTGTCAAAAGCAAGAACTGCCAACGGTCTATTAATTGTTATAGAAAATCCTGGCAAGGCGCCTTCAAATATCAGGTTTTCAAAGGTGACGCCAGTAAGTGGAGTTGTCTTTGAAAAAGTATGCAGGATATTTAAAGCACTGTCACACACATAAAAATTAGAAGAAAACAATGCTGGTTCAGTCATGCCGCTAATATTTTCAAAAGTAACCTGAAGCTTTTCAGGCTCCCAATAATCATCCTGGTCACAAAAAGCAAAAAAAGAAAACTCACCTTGACTCAGGGCGTACTTAGAAGCCCTTGAGAAACTTTCACCGAACCCCAAATTAGGATTTGGAGATGATGGGTTGTCCTTAACAAGATGAATTCTACTGTCATTTGAAGCAAAATCCTTAAGGATTTGAAAAGTGTCATCGGAGGAGCCGTCGTCCCTGACAAACAATGTGAAATCCCTATAGGTTTGAGCTAGAATACTTTGTATCTGTTGAGTTATATATTGATGCCCATTGTAGGTGGACATAATAATTGCGAATGTGCTCATTAACGAGACCTTTCTACATATTACTTGTATATTCATGTATTTTAAATCAATACCAAAGTCAATGCAAGGAAGGGTGGTTTATGATATAATTAATCAGATTGTGTTTTAAGGTTAAAGCAATGAAAGAATTTGATACTTTAAGAGAACTATTCTCGGGGAAGAGAGTACTATATATTACAACTAAAAATTTAGACTATATCAGAGTCACACAGGAGATTAATTATCTAAAGTCAGTGGTATTAGAGCTACAGGTTATCGGCAGTCCTTCTTCCAACTATCTCAAGAGGGTGGCCCATGTATTTAGGTGCCTGATTACACAAAGCCTTAAGGACATCGATGTGGTGTTTGTAGGGTTCTCCCCTCAGCTGGTGTTGCCATTTTTCTACGGCAAGCTAAAGAGGAAGCCAATGGTGATAGATTGTTTTCTCTCTGTTTATGACACTATGGTTTTGGACAGGCAAGAATTTAAGTCAGGAAGTATCATGGCTAGGTTTTGTCACAGTCTAGATACATGGACTCTTAAGAGAGTCGATTATGTAGTCTGCGATACAATGGCTCATGGCCATTTTTTTGAGCAGGAATTTAATGCCAATCCTGAAAAAATGCGAGTGCTTTATCTAGAGGCTGACAAGTCTATTTACTATCCTAGAAATGCTGCGGCAGAGGATGATAAGCACAAGGTTCTCTATTTTGGTTCCATACTAAACCTTCAGGGAGTGGACGTAATATTGGAGGCCCTTAAAGCTTTCCAAGGCAGGGAGGACTATCAGTTTTACATTATTGGACCCATTCCTAAAAATATGGTTAAGCCAGAATTTTCAAATATCCAATACATCAACTGGCTTACTCAGCAGGAGCTGGCAGATTATATCGCAAATGCAGACCTTTGTTTGGCAGGGCATTTTTCCGGGGATATTTCAAAAGCCAAGAGAACTATTCCTGGCAAGGCTTATATATATGAGGCTATGGAGCGTCCTATGATTTTTGGGGATGGCCCGGCAAACCACGAGCTTTTTTCCGAGGATGACAAGCATCTTTTCGTAGAGATGGGCAATCCAGAGGCTTTGGCTCAGGCTATATTTAAATTTTTTGGAGAATAAATACAAGAGTTACGTAAATTAACATGAGTAAAATAAAAGAATACAGACAACCTAACAACATAATAGAAAAGGGCTTGCTTTATCTGCAGCACTATGGGTTGAAAAGGACCATAGTAAAAACTATTCGCAAGGCTATGGGACACGACCAGGAGCACTACAGTTACAGGCAGTTTTTAAAGGCTCATCCGATTACTGAGAAGGAGCTAGAAAAGCAGCGACACACTATTTTTAAATACAACCCAATTATCAGTATCGTAATTCCGTTATACAACACACCAGAGCGTTTTTTGACTGAGCTTATTCAGTCCTTTGAGGCTCAGACATATGAAGGTTGGCAACTTTGCCTTGGAGATGGCAGCCCAAATGAGGGGCTAAAGGATATTATCCTAGCGGCCACAGGTGGACAGTGGGACGAGAGAATTGTCTACAAGAAGCTTACAGACAACACAGGTATCGCAGGCAATACCAATGCGGCGCTAGAGCTTGCAACAGGAGACTTTATCGGATTTACGGATCACGATGATTTGATTACTGCAGATGCAATGTATTATATTGCAAAGGCTTTAAATGACGACCCTACCATAGAGGCAATCTATTCTGATGAGGACAAAATCGACATGGATTCCAAGGAATATTTCCTGCCTCATTTCAAGTCTGACTTTAATATAGATTTGCTTTGCAGCCACAACTATATCACTCATCTTTTTGTGGTGAAGGCTGATATTGTAAAGGCCAGCGGAGGCATCAAATCCGAGTTCGACGGGGCCCAGGATCATGACTTCGACCTTAGAGTGTTGGAAAAATGCTCCAACATTTATCATATTCCAAGGGTGCTTTATCATTGGCGTACTCACCCTGCTTCTACGGCAGACCATCCGGAGGCCAAGATGTATGCCTACGACAACGGCCGCAGAGCGGTGGAGGAGCACTACAAGCGCCTGGGGATTCCGGCTACAGTAGAGCTGGATACTCACCTTGGGTATTATCGCACCAAATACAATTGGCCGGATGCACCACTGCTTTCCATCCTTATTCCAAACATGAATCACAAGGATGATTTGGAGGCTTGTATCGATAGCATCGCAGGCAAAAGTACTTATTCCAATCTGGAATTTGTCATTATTGAGAATAATTCTGATGAAGATAATATTAGAGATTATTATAAGAAGCTTCAGGAGCGAACGGATATAACTGTCAGGGTGCTTGATTACACTGCAGCCCATCCTGAAACCGCGGGTGTCTTTAATTACTCTGCACTTATCAACTATGGCGCTGGTCAGGCGGAGGGTGAGTACCTGCTACTTCTCAACAACGACACCCGCATGATTAACGAGGATGCAATCTTTGAGATGATGGGATTTATTCGCCGTCAGGATGTTGGCGCAGTTGGTGCCAGACTATATTATGGAAATAACACAGTTCAGCATGCCGGACTTATCTTAGGTCTTGGAGGTGTTGCCAACTCACAGTTCTTAGGAAGTGGTCGCGAGCAGGTGGGATATTTTTATCGCAGCACCTGTGTGCAGGATGTATCGGCTGTTACAGGGGCCTGCCTTCTTACCTCAAAGGCCGATTTTGAAAAGGTGTCAGGCTTCGATGAGGATTTGGCTGTGGCCTTTAATGACGTAGATTACTGTCTCAAGCTTAGGGCCAACAATCTGTTAGTTGTTTACACACCATTTTCTGAGTGGTATCATCTTGAGTCGGTGAGCCGTGGTCTTGACCATCTAGACCCAGAGAAAAAGCGTCGCATGGACGCTGAGACAGAGTACTTCATGTCTAAGTGGAAAGAGATATACGAAAAGGGCGATCCTTATTACAACCCAAATCTTTCACTGAAAGCCTTTGATTATTCTTTCAATATGGATTAGAGATAGAGAGGAATTATTATGAAGCTTATCATTCAAATCCCTTGCTATAATGAGGCTCAGACCTTGGAGATAGCGTTAAACGATTTGCCCAAGCACATTGACGGGATTGATGAGATAGAATATTTGATTATTAACGATGGCAGTAGCGATGATACCGTAGAGGTGGCAAAGCGCTGGGGTGTCAACTATGTTGTCAACCTGCGCCGCAACAAGGGCTTGGCCTATGGATTTATGGCTGGCCTTGATGCATGTCTTAGAAATGGTGCTGATATTATCGTAAATACGGATGCTGACAATCAGTATGTTGCTGAGGATATCGAGCTTATAGTTAGACCGATTATCGAGGGTAAGTCGGATATTGTTATTGGTGCAAGACCAATTGACGAGACGGCACATTTTTCTGCCACCAAAAAGTTACTTCAACATTTTGGAAGCTGGGTAGTTCAAAAAGCCAGCAATTCAGATATACCTGACGCCCCAAGTGGATTTAGAGCATACTCTAGGGAAGCGGCTATGAGGATAAATGTTACCAACGATTATACTTATACCTTGGAGACAATAGTTCAGGCAGGGCGTAATAGAATCGCGCAGACTTCTGTGCCGATTCGCACCAATGGAGAACTTAGACCATCACGCCTTTTTAATAGCATGATGGGATATGTTAAAAAGTCCATGATTACAATTTTGAGGGCGTACATGATGTACGAGCCACTCAAGACCTTTACCATTATAGCAATTCCACCAACGATAGTTGGTTTGATAGTAATAATTAGGTATCTGGCTTATGTAGTTATGGGCAATAGTGCAGGTCATATCCAGTCACTAATATTAGGCTGCACACTTATTATAATGGGATTCATGGCACTTACGACAGGTTTGATTGGCGACTTAATCGCTAAGAACCGTAAGCTGTTGGAGGATATAGAGTATCACACGAGAAAGATGGACTACGACGGCGTCAAAAATAAAGAAGAGAATACCATGGATTAGTAAAGGAGAATATTTTATAATGATTACTAAGGAACAAGCAGTAGAGTTATTGAGGGAGAACAAGCAAGAGCACGTCATGAAATTCTTCGACGAGCTTCCTGCAGAAAAGCAGACAGAATTTCTTAATCAGATTGAGAATATCAACTGGTCTGATTTCAAGCTTATCGGTGGCGATGAGTCGGCTGCTAGAGGACAGTTCTCTGTTCCACCTGCTGTAGAAATCTCAGAAATTGAAAAGAGACATGACGAGTTTGAGGCAATCGGTATCGAGGCACTTAAGAAGGGCGAAGTAGCGGCCGTTCTTCTTGCTGGTGGCATGGGTACACGCCTTGGATTTGATTTGCCAAAGGGATGCTTCAATGTAGGCGAGACACACGATTTATTTATTTTCCAGTGTCTTATCAACAACCTTATGGATGTAGTTAATAAGGCTGGTTGTTTTGTGCCTCTTTACATCATGACAAGCGAGAAGAACGACAAGGCAACTAGGGATTTCTTCGCAGAGCATGATTATTTTGGTTACAATCCAGAGTACATCAAGTACTTCATTCAGGATATGGCTTGCGCTGTTGACTATGATGGCAAGCTTCTCTTGGAGGACAAGGGTCGTCTTGCAACATCACCAAACGGTAATGGCGGTTGGTATGCGTCAATGGTTAAGGCTGGTCTAGATAAGGACTTAAAGGCAAAAGGTGTTAAGTGGATTAACATCTTTGCTGTAGATAATGTTTGCCAGAGAATCGCAGACCCAGTATTTGTAGGTGCTACAATATCTGGTGGGTTCCAGGCAGGTTCAAAGGTGGTTCGCAAGGTTGAGCCACAGGAAAAGATGGGCTTACTTTGCCTTGAGGATGGCAAGCCTTCAATCGTAGAGTACTACGAGATGTCTGACGAGATGGCCGAGGCAAAGGCCGAGGACGGTAGCCTTCTTTACAAGTATGGCGTCATCTTAAATTATCTCTTCTCGCTTGAGAAGCTTGATGATATTGTTAACAATAGCATGTTTGTACACGTTGTTGAGAAAAAGATTCCACACATCGACAGTGATGGAAATCAGGTGTCACCTGAGACACCAAACGGCTACAAGTTCGAGCTTTTAGTGCTTGATATGGTTCATATGATGGATAGCAACTTGGCTTTCGAGGTAGACCGTGTAAAAGAATTTGCGCCTATCAAGAATCTTCACGGCGTTGATTCTGTTGACAGTGCCAAAGAATTGCTTAAGAAAAACGGAGTTGTACTCTAATCTTTAAAGCACTTGAAGTCCCATAGGGTTAAGGAGGAGAGACTTGTATAAAAAGAAAAAACGCTCTTGGGTTAAGCACTTAGATTTTATAATAATTGATGTAATAGCATTGGAATTTGCGCTATTTCTTTCCGTTTACCTTTGGTATGGACTTATCATCTTCTGCGAACAATTGATGAGCGGTCAGCAGGGATTGTTGATAGGAATAATTTCTCCATTTGGCGAAGCACAGAATTATAGCATGGAAATCATGCATAGGTTGGCGCTTTTGCTGCCGCTGGTTGCTTTAGTCTATGGATTATTATTCACGGATAATTATGATGGCATACTTCGCAGGACAAAGTATCAAGAGATAATTCCCACAATTAAGCAATGTATCATCGATTATCTGGCTTTGTTTTTAATCCTAGCTCGCTTTCAGTATACCTTCTACGTATCACGAAATTGGTTGTTCATATATATGCCAGTTGCTATGTTCATAGCGACCTATCTGTTTCGTGTGACATGGAAACGAATTATTCGCCGTCGTAAGCTTAGGGATTTGAACAAATCATCACTTATAGTTGTGGCAGAGTCAAGTACAATTGAGCATTGCCTGTCAGAGATAGCTCATAGCCCTTATAACGAGTTTGCGGTAATTGGAGCAGTTGTTGTTGATAAAGATTTGACAGGTCAAGAGATTCAAGGTGTTCCGATTATTGCATCTGCAGACACCATGTTTGAATATCTTAGAACCAATGTTGTAGACGAAGTGTTCTTGGATGGCAATACTAGAGCCTCTGAGGAGAACTTAGCTGAGCGATTGGTTGAGCAGGGCATAATTGTTCACATGGCTTTGATTCATACTAGAAATATTATGTCTAATCGCATAATGGAAACTTACGGCGATTATGTTGTGCTTACTACAAGCATGTATATTATTGGAAACAGACAAGCATTCTTTAAAAGGCTTATGGATATAGTTGGAGCCATAGTCGGCTTGATTATAACAGCTGTGGCATTTATCATTTTTGCTCCAATTATCAAGTTCCAATCACCGGGGCCAGTGTTCTTTGAACAGATTCGAATTGGTAAAAACGGTCGTAGATTTAGATTCTACAAGTTCCGTACCATGTACGTTGATGCAGAGGAGCGCAAAAAGGAGCTCCTTGATAAGAACGAGATTGACGGTCATATGTTCAAGATGGAAAATGACCCTAGAATCATTCCAATCGGCCGCTTCCTTAGAAAGTATTCTATTGATGAGCTGCCACAGTTTTGGAATGTTTTGACTGGTGACATGTCACTTGTGGGCACACGTCCACCTCTTGAGGATGAGTATGAAAACTACGCATTACATCACAAGGCTAGACTTTCCATCAAGCCAGGCCTTACTGGTATGTGGCAGGTTAACGGTCGTAATGACATAAAAGATTTTGAAGAGGTTGTTGCCTTAGATACAGAATATATTTCAAATTATTCTTTAGGCTTAGACATCAAAATATTGTTCAAAACATTAGCAGTTGTTTTTGGCGGAAAGGGCGAATAAGGAATGTCGGATGCTTATTTTTCTCTGGTCGTCTGGACGATAGATACTGATATGGATCAGTTCAAGGATATGCTAGAGTCCATTGATCAGCAGGATTATCGCGAATTCGAACTTTATATTTTGGACAACAATCCTTCTAGTGCCATCGAAATCACAATCAAGGAGTTCTTCCCTGATATTGTGGACAAGGTACACTACAGAAGGCTCAAGAAAAAATCAGGAGGCGCCTATGCTTACAACATAGGTGCTCATTTTGCTGAGGGAAATTATTTGGTTTACATTGGCCAACATGACCGATTGAGTCAAGGCACCCTCAGCTCTTTTAATGAATTAATTAATTCAAGAGAGGATTTTAATTCTATTATATATTCAGATTCTGATGAACTAATTGGACTAGATAGACGAAATCCTCATTTTAAAAGTGATTTCAATAAGGAACTGCTTCTACAGACCAACTATATTGGTGAGTTTATTTGCCTGCCAGTTTCGCTCTATAGGAAGCTAGGTCCTTTTAATGAAAAAGCGCAGACTGCTTACATATATGAATATTTACTTAGGGCAGCCTTCAAAAATGAAGGAATAGAGCATATTTCATCTCTTCTATATCATAAGAGAACTGATGACAAGATGCTCACTAAAGAGCAGCGCAAGGAGGCTGAGTTCTACTGCAAGGAGCACATGGCTCTAGCAATAGAGTATTTGCGGCAATCAGGTGTGATAGCACGGGGCCGAGTTGATGCCTCTTTAAAGAAATGGCATATCGAGTATGACGAGACAGGTTTTAGGAGATTTTCCAAGGATTACATGTTCTTGAAGGAGGACAATGTAAGACTATTTACCAGAAACAATGTTAGAAAAATGTATGCATATTTATCTCAACCAGACGTGGCTGTGGTCGGGGTGAGATTTATAGATAAAGGCTTTACGCTAGACAACGTGGGCTACATTTACGATTCTGATGGAGCCTGGTATCCTGCATTCCACGGGCAAAAGATATTTAGAGATAGCTACGAGGGATTGGCCAGTATGCCAAGGGATGTGGCTATGGTAGACAGTGGATGTTGCATGATTGATGCCAAGGTTTATCGCATGCTTCATGGTTTTGATACTAGCCTTTCAGGCAAGGACGCCATGTTAGATTTTTGCATCAGGGCTCGTAAAAAAGGCTTTAGAACAGTGGTTGTCCCCAAATGTATAGCCAGATACAAAAATAGGGACAACATTAGCGAAGGAGCAAGCCATGATTTTCTCATGGAAAAGCATGGAGAATTAATTAATAAGGGCGATAGTTTTTATAATAAAAACCTCCCTGTAGGCATGGAAAATTACGTACTTCCAGGCGTGAATTAATAAAAAGTTTAGATTACATTCCTTGACAATACGTGACTTCATAGAGTAGACTACCTAAGTATTGCACGTATATTTATTACGCGGAGATTGGAGAAAAATGTTATATGAGCAATTTCGAAGATTTTGATTTAAGAAGGGGTCCGGCAACAAATGGTAGACCTAGACCTCAAAGTAGAAACATGGACAGAGATTATGACGTTAGACCTGGTCGATCACAGTATGATGATCGCAGAGGTTCAGATTTTTCTTATGATTTAGAAGACGAAGTTGATATGTACGATGGATACGGTGAGTATGATGAGTACGAAGCTAGAAGAGCGAGCAGAGCTAGTAGCGCGTCAGGTCGCAGACCAGCAGCTTCTCATTCATCATCAGGACGTTCAGCAGGACATCATTCCTCAGGTCACTCAGGTGCTAGAAAGAGTGCATCGCGTAGCTCAGCTAGTAGAGGGGGCCGCAGCAGTTCAAGCCGTTCTAATTCATCACGTGCAAAGGCAACTCGAAGCACTGCAAGCAGACACCCGGCACCAGCCCGCAGAGGTTCAGGTGGAAGAAATGGAAATGGTGGCGACAAGCGCAAAAAGAGAAGAACAGTTATCGTAGTAGAGGTTGTACTTCTTTTAGTATTAGTTGTTATATTCTTCTTCTGGAATAAGTTTGGAAAAGTTAATTGGGACAACCTTAAGATGGAAGACGTTGAGGTTAACAAGCTTGATGAGGAGACACTTGGAGTCTTGGATGGCTATACCACCTATGCATTCTTTGGCGTAGATAACCGTTCTAATGGCGATTTAGACAAGGGTAGATCTGATACAATCATGCTTGTTTCTATTAATAAAGAGACAAATGATGTAAAGATGATATCTGTACAGCGTGATACACTTTTACGAGTTAATGATAATAGCTATGGTAAGTGTAACTCTGCATATTCAAAGGGTAGAAAGGCAGCTCTTGAGATGCTTAATACCAACCTGGATTTACAGATTGATGGCTACGTTTCAGTAGACTTCGATGCACTTGCTTCTATAGTTGATGCTCTTGGCGGTTTGGATTTGGAAATCACTCAAAAGATGATTGATACCAAGGATGAGAATGGTTTAAATGACCTTGGCGGTAAAATTGCTGAGGTTGAGCGTGTGCTTAAGTACTGTCCAGATAAAAAGGATTATTTCGATCCAGCAGATTGTACTTTCGAAAAGCCTGGTGTTTATACTTTAAATGGTCCTCAGGTTGTTGGTTATTGTCGAGTTAGATATTCTGTTGGTGATGATTATGGTCGTGCTGAGAATCAGCGTAAGGTTCTTAAGCTTGTACTTGAAAAGGCAAAGAAGGCCAACATTGCACAGCTTAACGAGATGGCAGATAAGGTATTCCCAAAGATTTCTACCAACATTCCTAAGACTGAAATCATAGGTATGGCCACATCAGCCAGCAAGTTTAATATACAGGAATCTAATGGATTCCCATTCGATCTTAAGAGTATGACTGTTGGCAAGAAGGGAAGCTGCGTCGTTCCATGTACTTTGGAATCAAACGTTGTTAAGCTTCATAAGTTGATGTACAACCAGGATGATTACAACCCAACCGAGGAGGTTAAGGGTATCAGTAGTCATATCCAGTCTGAGACAGGATGTAGTGAGTCTAGCGCTGTAAAAACTCAGGAGCCAGATAAACTAGACTAAATAGGGATTAATTGATTTTAGATTTTCCCTAAAGTACAATCAAATAAGACTATCAATGGGGATTGATTTTATATCAATCCTCATTTTACTTTTTAGGGGATTCGTAGTAAAATCTAATAAGTTTACCTCATTAGGAAAGGATTAAAATTTTATGTGCGGAATAGTAGGTTATGTAGGGAAGTCACAGGCAGCACCTATTTTGCTTGATGGACTTAGTAAGTTAGAGTATAGAGGTTACGATTCAGCTGGAATGGCTGTTTACGATGGCCAAAAGATAGAATATGAAAAGGCAAAGGGACGTCTTCGTCTCCTTAGCGAAAAGACACACGATGGTGACACTATGAAGGGTACCATCGGTATCGGTCATACACGTTGGGCTACACACGGTGAGCCTAGCGAGGCAAATGCACATCCTCACCTCAACACAGAGGAGACAATTGCAGTAGTACACAATGGTATCATTGAAAACTATGCAAAGCTTAAGGATAAGCTCATCAAGAGAGGATATGATTTTAAGTCAGAGACAGATACAGAGGTTGTAGCACACCTTCTTGATTATTATTACAAGCAGGGTAACGATCCTCTTACTTGTGTAACAAAGGTTATGCACCGTGTAGAGGGTGCTTATGCCCTTGGTATTATTTTTGCAGATTTTCCAGATGAGATTTATTCAGTTAGAAAGGATAGTCCGCTCATCGTTGGTATGGGTAAGGATGGAAATCTTATCGCTTCTGACGTGCCTGCGGTATTAAAGTATACTCGTCAGGTTTACTTCATTGAGAACGAGGAAATTGCAAAGCTTACTAATAACTCAATTGAGTTTTATGATGTTGATGGACAGACAATCGAGAAGGAATCTAAGACTATCGATTGGGATGTTGATGCAGCAGAAAAGGGTGGTTACGACCACTTCATGATTAAGGAGATTCACGAGGAGCCAAAGACTGTTCGCGATACTCTTAGTCCACGTATCAAGGATGACAAGGTAGACATCGAGGAGCTTGGTATGAGCGACGAGGAAATCAAAGCAATTTCTCGTATTCGTATCGTAGCTTGTGGTAGTGCTTACCATACAGGTGTTACTGCCAAGTATGTATTTGAAGAGATGGCCCGTATCCCAGTAGAGGTGGATATTGCTTCAGAGTTTAGATATCGCAATCCTATTCTTCAGGATAACGAGCTTGTAATTGCAGTTAGCCAGTCAGGTGAGACAGCAGACACAAAGGAAGCTGTGCGCATGGCTCGTGAGATGGGCAACATGACACTTGCTATCGTAAACGTAGTTGGTTCATCAATTGCTCGTGAAGCAGAAAAGGTTATGTATACATGGGCAGGTCCAGAGATTTCCGTCGCCACAACTAAGGCTTACTCTGCTCAGCTTATTGCATTCTACCTTCTTGCTATGAAGTTTGCAGAGGTAAGAGGTCATCTTTCTGATGATGAGATGAAGTCACTTATTTGTGATTTGAAAAAGCTTCCAGAGCAGATTGAGATGCTTCTTGGTAACAAAGAACGCATCCAGAGATTTGCCAACAGATTTGTTGCTGCAAAGGATGTATTCTTCATTGGACGTGGTATCGATTATGCCATCGCACTTGAAGGTTCTCTTAAGCTTAAGGAGATTTCATACATTCATTCAGAGGCATACGCAGCTGGTGAGTTAAAGCACGGTACAATTTCCCTTATTGAAGAGGGCACACTTGTAGGCGCAGTTGCTTCACAGGACAATGTATATGCAAAGACTGTTTCTAACATTGTAGAGTGTAAAACTCGTGGAGCATTTATCCTTGCAGTTACAACAGTGGGTAATGAGGATATAGAAAAGGTGGCTGATTATGTAATGTACATTCCACAGACTAACAGATACTTTGCTAACTCACTTGCAATCATTCCATTGCAGTTGTTTGGATACTATGTATCAGTTGGCAAGGGTATTGATGTAGATCATCCAAGAAACCTCGCAAAGTCTGTAACTGTAGAATAATTGACAGAAATATATAAATAAATCAATAACTCTTGAATAAATCATCACTTAATCGTCACATAGTCGCCGTACACTACGGTCATAGATGCGAATGGAGGCGAGTTTATGAGTGACATTTATAACAACAGTAATAATGGCTCTGATGAGCCTAAGAATGCAGGAGCTTATTCCTACAAGAAGGATGAAATAAATCAAGGGGAATCATATTATCAATGGACTCCTTATGATGACGGCCTTAGAGCCAAGAGAGCAAAGAAGCATTGCAGCTTTTGGGCTAAGCTTGGCAAGGCGGCAGCAGTTGCTGCAGTATTTGGTCTTGTGGCTGGTATAACTTTCCAGTCGGTTGGTTTTGTAGCTGGCAGATATATGGGAATACCAAATGCGAAGACTAGCAGAATCGAAGATAATGGTTCTGGTAGCACACAGGGGTCTATTGTAAGTGGCACAACCACTTCAAACAAAGTATCCACTCAGATTTCTACAGATGTTTCTGAGATTGCTGAAAGTGTGCTTCCAGCAATAGTACAGGTTACTAATGTTGGACTTCAAGAGTACTATACATTCTTTGGACCGGTGCAGCAGGAAAGCACATCTGCAGGTTCAGGTATTATCATCGACCAGGATGATTCCAATATTTATATTGCAACCAACAATCATGTTGTTGCAGGTTCCAAGGAACTTACAATAACATTCAATGATGGTGAGGCTGTTAAGGGAACTATCAAGGGCACAGATTCTTCTTGCGACTTGGCGGTAGTTTCAGTTGCAGTTAAGGACATCAAAGATGAGACGTTATCATCAATCAAGGTTGCAACCTGTGGTGATTCAGACCAGACAGTAGTTGGTGAGGCTGCAATTGTTATTGGTAATGCAATGGGATTTGGTACATCTGTTACCAATGGTATTGTCTCAGCAGTTAATCGCGAGATGGACAATGAGGATGAGCAGGGCAACGTGGTTTCAAATTCACTTATCCAGACCAATGCAGCAGTTAATCCTGGTAACTCAGGTGGTGCTCTTTTAAATGCCAAGGGCGAGGTCATTGGTATTGTGTCAGCAAAGCTTGTTGATGAGAGAACTGAGGGTATGGGATATGCAATTCCTATTTCTTATGCTCGTGATATAATTCAGCACATGATTGATAATGATGTGGTATCAGATTTGGATGCTTCATATTTAGGTGTTGGCGGTCAAGATATTACAAGCCAGATGTCTGAGCAGTTTGATAAGCCGGTTGGTGCCTATGTTGCGAAGGTTGTTCCTGGTTCAGGTGCTGATAAGGCAGGTATTGAAGAAGAGGATGTTATCACTTCATTTAATGGACGTAAGGTTACATCTTACAATACTTTAAATAACATTATGAAATACATTCCAGCTGGAACTACAGTCGATGTTACTGTGGCAAAGGCAAAGAATGATTACAAAGAGGAAACCGTAAAGGTAACACTCACACATAGAATTGAAAACGTTCAATAGTTAATCAAAAGCACTACCAATATAATTTGGTGGTGCTTTTGGTAATAACGTATACAGGTTGTACTAAATGCGTAACTTTGTTATTATTTGAAGTATGAGTGAGGATATTAAGTTTTCAGTTATTGTTCCGACTTATGGGGTTGGAGATTATATAGGGGATTCTCTTGGATGTCTCATGATGCAGACTTACGATAACTTCGAAGTGATTATTGTAGACGATTGTTCCAAGGATAAGTCAGGGGATATCGCCCGGGGATTTTTGGAGAGAGATGATAGGTTTTTCTACGTTAGACATGAGGAAAACCAAGGGGTTTCTGCGGCCAGAAATACCGGTATTAGCAGGGCGACCGGAGACTATATTTTATTTTTGGATCCAGATGATTTGTACGAGAGAAATCTTCTTAGGGTATGTGCGGCAGCTTTAGAGCGCAATCCTGTTGACCTTTTGGTATACAGTTTTACAGAGGATTACCGCAACACATCTTCGGGAAAGATTGAATATATGAAGGGTGTCACATTGGAAAATATGGATTACGATGATGACACAGTTACCACCAATGACCCGGCCACTATCCACAAGATGGTGATGCAGATGGAAGAGATTACCATGCTTGGCTATCCATGGAATAAGTGCTATAAGGCCAGCGTAATCAAGGATAACAACCTACAATTTCAAAAGATTAAGCATGTAGAGGATATACTTTTTAACTGTGATTTTTTGGACTACACAGGAAGCCTTACTATTATAAATGATGTGTTATATCATTACCGCAACCAAGGCCAGGTTCGACTGACAGGTGGCTCAATTGAGAATTATTTTGAGCTTCAGAAGAAGAGGATAATTCGTATATACGAACAGCAACAGAAGTGGCGCACTTGCGATTTTGATGCCCTTGGAATTTTGGCTAAGGAGTATTTTAGAAGCTTCCAGTCAGCTATGGTTCGTCAATTGGAGGCTGGAATCAAGTCAGATGATATATTAAAATGGTGCAACAAAGAGGCTGAGTCTGAGCTATTCGAGGAGCTTAGAAAGTATCTTCCAGATAGTTCTATGACCATAAAGCTTTTGTACAAGCCTTTGACTGAGAAAATGTTTGGCACAGCCTTAAAGCGTGCAAGGCTTATGAGATACACAAGACATTATTTCCCAGGAGTTTTCAATAGGGCAAAGCAGCTACGCTAATTGCTCAATTTGCTTTTGGAGAGTTCAAAGGGTATAATGGGCGTAGGTTTAGTTAGGGAGGTTAAGAATGGTAGGATCAGGGTTTTTGATTTTCTTTTTTGCATTAATTTTATTAGTGGTTATCGTTGCAGTTATTGCAGTAGTATCGGCAGTCTCGGGTGCCGCGGCAGCAATTGCCGATGAGGAAGATGCCGAAGAGTAATAATCATTGAAGACTAATTTTTTAGAGCGCCTATCACGGGCGCTCTAGTATTTTCTTAACAGGAGAAAAATTTGGACATTAAAATTTTGATTGCTTGCCACAAGCCATATCAGGTACCTTCTGAGGATATGTATCTTCCTCTCCAGGTAGGAGCTTATGGCAAAAAGGGGATAAGAGTAAAGGAATGTTTGGGAGCAAAGCTTCCCCACAAACATCAGGAAACTGGAGCCATTGTTAGAGATGATGATGGCGACAATATTTCCAAGAAAAATCCATATTATTGCGAGCTGACAGGCTTGTACTTTGGATGGAAAAATATAAAGGCCGATGCTATCGGGCTAGTGCATTACCGCAGATATTTTTCTATGAAATCCAGAGCATACAGAAAGCGCCATGATGCATTTGCCTCAGTGCTTACTTATGATGAGGCTACAGCCCTTCTTAAGAGAGCGGATATTGTAGTCCCTAAAAAACGCAGATATTTTATAGAGACATTGTATTCCCACTATAGCCATACATTGGATGCAACTCATCTTGATTTGGCAAAGGCTATTATCGCCAAGGATTACCCTGAGTACATACCATTTTTAAATCAGGTATATACACGCACCTGGGGATACATGTTTAATATGGCTATTATACCAAAGAAATATCTAGACAAGTATTGCACCTGGATATTTGATATTTTAGAAAAATTAGAAGAGCAGATTGATGTGTCTCAGTTGGATGCATTTTCTGCTAGATTATTTGGAAGAGTCAGCGAAATATTATTTAATGTCTGGGTTGAAAAAATGCAGGCAGAGGGCATGTCAATTGCAGAGTGCACCGTGATTGATATGGAACCTATCAATTGGCCCAAGAAGATTATTGGATTTTTGCAGGCCAAATTTATGGGTAAAAAATATTCGAAAAGCATGTAGGTAATGTTATGAAAATTTCAGTAATTACTCCTTTTTACGAAGGAGATAAATACATGTCCGACTATGTAAAGTGCATGGAGTCTAACCGTGTTTCACTTAAGGAGCAGGGTCACGAGTTGGAGGTTGTTCTTGTAAACGACAGTCCATGGAAAAAGCTTGAAGCACCTACAAATGAAGGACAATTTATAAAGGTTTTTACCAACGAGGAAAACAAAGGAATCCATTACAGTCGCGTGTTTGGCCTAAATCAGTCCACTGGTGATTACGTTATGTTTTTGGACCAGGATGATTTGATTAATGGAGATACCTTAGTTAAGCTTGGCAGATTATTAGAAGAGAAATCAGTAGACATTATTATCGCAAATGCGAATTTGCAGCAGAAGGATGGTTCATTCCTTAAATGGTATCGCACCAAGGCTCATTTGGGGCTAGTTTGGGATTTGCCTACATATTTAAAGGTAGGTATTCAGATAATTTCACCTGGCCAGTGCCTTATTAAGCGGGGGGCGATTCCTGATTTTTGGAAAGAGAATCTTGTGCGAGTAAACGGAGCTGATGATTATTATCTTTGGCTTCTTATGATGGCTTCAAAGGCTAAGGCTTATGTTTGCGAGGAAGCGGAGTACACCCACAAATATACTGGGGACAATTTGTCAGCAGACACCAAAGCTACCGATGCTTCGATTTACGATTTCTTGGATTTGTTAAATGACTGCGATTATTTCAGCCAAGAAAACTTATTTTTGCTACACGAGATGATTACTTACAAGGCGCAATTTAGAGAAAGTGGCTTGTTTGGAAAAATCACTGCCTCGTTGGCCAATCTTAACTTATTCATGGCAAATTTAAAATTCAAAAAAATAACCGACACAGGTTACGGTTTCAACAGATAATTGGGAGAATTATTATGGAGAATGTTGTAATTTTGCTTGCCACGTATAATGGGGATAAGTATCTAAAGCAGCAGCTTGATAGTTTGTTTAATCAGACTAATCAGGACTTTAGACTTGTGGTCCATGACGATGGCTCAACAGACAATACAATAGAGATTTTGCAAGAGTATCACGATAAATATCCAGAGCGTGTAGAGATAATATATGGCAATCCATGCGGAGGACCAAAGGCCAATTTTATTTATCTTCTCTCGGAAATTGAAGCGGACTATTATTTCTTGTGTGACCAGGACGATGTTTGGCTTGAGGACAAGATTCAAAAGAGCTTGGATGCCCTTAGAGAGTTGAAGGAGGGCGGCAAGGAGCCAACTGCAATTTTTACAGATATGTATGTGGTTGACGCAGAGATGAATACTCTGTCTGATTCGTTTATACGATATATTGGCAGAGACCCTGGAAACATAGCTTATACTCAGATTTTGATTGATAATCCTGCAGCAGGGACTACTATGTGTTTTGATAGGGCTCTTAGAGATTTGGCTCTTTCTTGCGATAGCATACAGTGGGAAAATGTGCCTATGCATGATTCATGGCTACTTGAGCTTGCGGCTATCTTTGGAAAGGTGGGCTGTATAGATGAGCCATTGGTTTATTATCGCCAGACTGGTTCCAACACAATGGGAGCCCAGACTGAGACTATTGCAGAAAAGGTAAATCGAAATCTTCATGAAACAACAGCTGGATTTTTTGCCAAGAAGAAAGCCTTTATTAACGAGGCTAGACTTTTTGCCAGAGAGGTTGTAAGATTGAAAGATATTCCAGAGGACAAGCTTGTGACTTTAACCAATTTTATTCACATAGGGTCCAAGCCTAAGCTATCTAGAATGAGATTTTACAGAGAAAATAATTTTACCCGTGCACATCACAATCTTTGGATGCGCCTTTGGGTTTAGACAAGAAGTTTTAGATTTTGGAGATATATTTTTAATGAAAAAGGCAGCAGTTTTTTTTGACATCGACGGAACACTTTGGAATTACGATAAGTATATTCCAGAAAGCACCAAGCTTGCTATTAAAAAGCTTAGAGAAAATGGCCATATGGCTTTTATTTGCAGCGGGCGCGCTAGAGCGTTTATTCAGGATCCGAATTTATTAGGTATGGGCTTCGACGGGATAGTTTGCTCCTGTGGATGCCACATTGAGATAGACGGCAAGATTTTGTATGAAAAGCTTATTGATAAGGCTTTTGCAAAGGATACAATCGAGCTTATTCGAAGCTACGGATTTAGACCTATTCTCGAGGGGCCAAAGCACATGTATTTAGATGAAAGCGAGTTTGGGTTGGATGACATGTTTGGAAATATCATTAGACGTGATATAGGAAAGGACTTGGTTACAATCGGAGGCGATTACTATGGCAATTGGGTAATCAACAAGATGTCTTGTGCTACAGATGTTGAGGCCGATAAACGAATCGAGTGTTTTGAGCGTTTGTCCGATGATTACGAAATCATTACTCACAATGAGGGTGTTTGCGAGCTTGTTCCAGTAGGTCACAACAAGGCCACAGGAATGCTTAAGGCCTGCGAGCTAATCGGCATCGATCCAAAGAATACCTTTGCCCTTGGCGACAGCGAAAATGATTTGGATATGCTTGAGGCTGCAGCTGTGGGTATTGCAATGGGCAATGGCACCGACAATGCTAAGGCTGCCGCAGACTATGTTACTACAGCCTTTGATGATGATGGTATTTATAATGCGCTGAAGCATTTTAATTTGATTTAGAAAAAACTCAGAACCGGATTGGTTCTGAGTTTTTTCGTTTAATTCACAATGCTATTCTAATCGATATTTTCTTCGGAAGGATTCTCAGATTTAATATCTAAAGTTTCTTCCGATTTGTTTTTTGAGTTGAGAGAATCAGAATCACTGTTTACAGCGATTTCTGCTTTATTTTTTTCATTTGTTTTATATTTATCTTCAGACAACTCTTCAGAACTATTATATTCTTTATCGGTAGAGAATGTATCGTCCTTGGTAGCGATGCTTTCAACGTCTTGAACTTCAGAGGCATCACCCAACGTGAAATTTTCGTCTTCGATGATTTGATTTTCAGCATTATCCTCCGCTAAGTCTTCATCTTCAATTTCTTCCTCATCATCTTCCTCAACTTCTTCATAGATTACTACTTCAGTCTCTTTCTCGATTGCGTTAGTTTCTTTAATGGATTCAATGGAAACTTGGCCATCTAAATTAATTGAGGCGATGATGTTATAACCGTTTTGCAAAGTCTCAGGAAAGTCTATTGCATCAATGATTTTGGTTACATCAGAATCATCTGAAATTAGTTTTTCATCTAGTTGGCCATGTTCTGGAATTTCAAAAGAACAATCCAAATTCACTGAAGTAACTCCTGTCATGGTGATAGGATTTTCATACACTTCTTTTGAATAAGTTATATTGATGTCGTAGAAGTATTCTTTATTTTTAATTACAACTTCTTTTTCTAACTGCCTTGTTTCACCAGATAAACTTTCATCATTTGAAACAATTTTTTCAGTTTCAAATTCTAAAAATTCATTGGTTATCTTTGAATCTATTTCTGCATGAGTTTCTTCAGTCTCTTCATTAGGTTCTTTTGCTAGGCAAACAGAATTTATATTAAATGCGCATAAGCTTGCGGCAATGATAGATATAATAATTCTTTTCTTCAAAGTTTTATCCTCCTTTTAGTATTCAATTACGATGCGGTTTAAGCTGTAGTTACCATCCCTTGTGCCAAGATAATATCCAATTCGCGAATAGTAGCGGACGGTGGCGCTCATATTTACGATTACATACATGCCATCACATTTTTCATCTGATAATCCGGAAAAATCAAATATAGCGATTAATTCCTCAGATGTTGGTGCACCTGTTGAAAGCGTCCGGCTAGAAATCTCCTGGCCATATTTGTTCATAACCTTAATAGTGGCTTCGCTGGCAGTAACCGAGACCGTCATTTTTTTAGCACCAATGCCAATTTTACTGTTTGGGAGTGAACATGTTCCCTTACCGGTACCCTGTGGTTTGCCATCCAAATTATAAGTTGTATACGTTTTGGTTTTGGAGCCCTTTAAGGTGGTGGCTGTCTTAGGAGCAACCTCAGAAGTGTGAGGGAAATTTGCGGTGTAGGTGATTTTGTCAGAATAGTTGTTTACTACGATATTTGAATCGGTAACCTGATATGATTTGCCGCAGTTAGGACAGGTGATTGTGGCTGTACATTTTGAGTAATCTGAAGCCCAATTGTAGCCAGATACTGTAAAGTTGTGGCCGTGCTTTGTGCAGTGATCAAAATCTGTATAAGTGTAATCAGCGGTGATTGCATGATAGGGGATTCTGATGTTGGTGTTTCCGCGGGCAACTTCTTCAGCACCCTTAGTTGTTCCCCAACATCCGCCGCCACTGTTGTGGCCAATGTGTCCCTGATAAACCGTTCCGGAAACTTCAATTACAATTGTGGAAGACCATATGTAGGCAGCAGGGATTTCTACTGTTGCAACCTCCACGCCACCTCCCTGTGCAATGACATTTCCATTGGCGGAGTCATAAATTTTATAACCTAAAGATTTTGAATAGGTGAATTGAGGAGAATCAGAATGAACTCTAAGAACAACGGATTTGACACCGAGTGGCTTGTTGTAAGTCATCAGTGGCGAGTTGTCGATATGTCCTTGGCAGTCCCAGGCTTTTCCATCAGTAGTAGAAAGCCTTCCGCAGCTGCCAACAACGAATTTTCCAAGAGTGATTCCCTCGGTGGTGCCGGCTTTTGCAACAGCATTTGCCATTTCACCTGAACCAGAGGTGGGATGCTTCACATAATAACGCATTAGCCAATCCTGCATAAGTGGATTCGTGTCGCTGCTTCCTGCTACAAGATTTCTTAATGTAGAATAAAAAGAATTAGTGCCAAAACAAATCTGATAGGCAAGCCAGTCATAATCATTATCACCAAGACCTTTTCCAGAGCCCCCGGCCCATGCTGAATTATAATCACAGTCAGCGTCCGCCGCCCAAATGGCATTCATATCAGAATTCGTATTTACGTCATTGGTTCGGAGGGTTCCGCTACAACCATAAGTTGTGGCACCATTGACAATTAGATTTCCCACAAATGCATCGCCATTGCTAATGCAGTAATTGAAAAATTCCTGGTTGACTTGAGGTTTGGTCATACCATATCCGGATTCAGCCATTAGTTTATAAAGGTCGTTGGAATTGCTTGGGCTTGCTATACCATTATTTTTATTTGAAATGTAATTATCAACAAGCCAAGGCAGGTAAGTAATTACCCAATTTTTTTGAGTCTGACTCAGCTTGCTCCACTTGCTTCCTAGAATTCTAAGGACATCGATATCGTGCCATGACTCCCTTGCCCCAGAATTAGTCCATTTAGGGCCGGGCCCCTTGCCGCCATGCTTGTTAGCGCCAGTGACATTCTTTCCGTATTCAAATAAATTATTTTTTGAGTCCTTTCCGCTTCCGAGATAGTTCTGCGAAGTATTGGTAGAGGAAGTGATTTTTATAATAGCATCAGCTAGAAATGGATGGGATTTGGCATCTTTGCAGTACTTGGCGAACACATCAGGATTTTCATTAATCCAATTGATTACGAAATCTTCATTAGCAGTTAACGTGGAATATAAAAATCCATCGAAAGCGGGATTATAAGTTGTCTGAACCCCTTTGGAACTTCTGGTTTTGCCATCTGCGCCAATGTAATTTCCATAGTACTTATTTGACCATTTGGCATTGCCGGCAGTGTAGTAGGATTGGCCCTTGTTCCAGTGAGTTTCTTCGTAAAATAATTTCAACCAAATCTTTTGAACAATATCGCTTTTTGCAGATGCATTTTGTGAAATATAATTGACGTAATCGGCCCTGAAGGGAAGAAAGGACAGCTCCTTGGCCGCGTTTGGGCTATTGCCAGTCGAGGGGCTGTTAGAGGTATTGTCTGCTGCTTTAGCAACTATCGTGTTAGTGGAAATAGTAAAGATTACCACAACAATCGAAATTAACGTGGTGGATAATTTTTTAATATATTTTTTCATACTGCCTCCTAATTACCATGGCTTAAATTCCTTGCCGACATAGTAACCGTAGCTGCCAGTTCTGGTGTCGTAGCCGAATTCAAAATACAAATTATTGTCAGAGATTCTATCGTTGATTTGGTTAATCATCTGTCTTAAGTTCTCATCTTCGGTTGTTAGGGTTTGGTTAACAGAATTTAGATTGTTTGTAACAGAATCAATGTTGTTAGACAAATTCGTATTTACGTTATTAATGTCATTTGAGAGATTTTGGTTTACCTCATTAATATTGTCGGTTAGACTTGTATTCACTTCGTTAATATTATCTGTGAGATTCGCATTTACGGAGTCGATATTATTAGATAAATTTGAATTTACGGAGTCTATGCTGTCAGAAAGATTCTTATTTACAGAATCGAGATTTTGGCTTAGATCTTGGTTCACAGTGTTAATAGACTCCACAAGTTTTACCTCAGTAGAAGATAACTCTTCAAGCATTGTTTTTTCCAAATTGCTTAAGATGGTTTCTAAGTTTGTAAGCTCCCATTTTTCTCCATTTTCGGGTGAAGATGAATTGTCATCGGCCTTTGAAACATAAAGGTGCTCATTGTAAATAACGTAATCGCCCTTTTTATAGGTGGCACCAGGAACATATTCCTGGGCTCCCAAGGATTTCTCATAGGTTCGACGTAACTCGTTAATAATAGAATTGAGATTGCCTACAGAATCAGCATTTTGATTATCCAGATATATTCGCAAGTCGTCTATGGCTTTTTGCAAATCCTTTTTATTACTTTCGTCCAAGGCGCTGTTACTTGCCAATTCATTTTCTAGAAGAGTTTTTAATTCATTAATGTACTGGGTGTTTTCTTGATATTTTGATTCGATTAAATTGCTGAGGGTTTTGATATCCTTTGAATTTTGAGTAACATCAGAATAGATTGTTGAGCTAGTTAGATATTGATTGATAATCTCATTTAAAGCTTCGTTCTGTTGTGTGGTAAAGCCGTTAGAAGA
>JAILGH010000080.1 GCA_024697025.1 Pseudobutyrivibrio sp. | reverse complement strand
TAACGTTATCGACTACAAGGATACAGCAAAGCTTAAGAAATATATTTCTGAGCGTGGAAAGATTCTTCCACGTCGTATCACAGGTACATGTGCTAAGCACCAGAGAGCTCTTACAGTAGCTATCAAGCGTGCTCGTCACGTTGCACTTATGCCATACGTACAGGATTAATCGTTGATTTTCCGCTACTTGTAGAGGATGAGGGCATTAAAAGGGTTTATTTAGGACCTATATTTCATAGTTCTTGAATACTTGTTAATACCCGATAATAACGATATGTCTGAAGAACATAAGCTATATAGAGCACTTTCTAAGGAAACTTAGAGAGTGCTTTTTTATGTTTAAACATCTAAAATCAGCCTTCCATAACTTGTGTTTTTTGTTGATGAATCATCAAAGAAAAGGAGAAAAGCTATGGCAAAGGTAATCGCAATTGCAAATCAAAAAGGCGGAGTTGGAAAGACAACTACTGCAGTCAATCTAGGAACAGGTCTTGCAGAAGAAGGAAAGAAGGTCCTTCTTATAGATGCTGACCCTCAAGGAAGCCTGACAATCAGTTTAGGCAATCAACACCCAGACAAGTTAGAGAATACTCTGGTAGATATAATCGCTAGAGTTGTAAATGAAGAGGATATTGAAGAAAGATATGCAGTAATCAAGTTCAAGGATGGAGTTGATCTTATTCCATCGAATATTGAGTTATCAGCTGTCGAGATATCCTTAGTAAACACCATGAGCAGAGAACTAGTGCTCAAATCATATATTGATTCAGTTAGAGATGACTATGATTACATAATCATTGATTGTATGCCATCACTTGGAATCATGACAGTTAATGCATTAGCTTGTGCAGATACAGTTTTAATACCAGTTCAGGCGGCATATTTGCCAGTTAAAGGCCTGCAGCAGTTGATTAAGACCATTTATACAGTAAAGCGAAGATTGAATCCTAATTTGGAGATAGAAGGTATTTTGCTGAAAATGGTAGATAATCGTACTAACTACGCAAAGGATATTGTGCTTGAAGTAAATGATGTATATGGAAAAACAATCCCAGTATTCCCAATAGAGATTCCTTTATCAGTAAGAGCCGCTGAGATTAGTTCAATGGCAAAGTCTATTTATGATTATGATCCAAAGGGAAAGGCTGCTTTTGCTTATATGTCATTAACAAAGGAGGTACTTGCTCATGGCTGCTAAGAGAGAAAAGATTCATTTTGCTTCAGTAGAGGAATTGCTGGGAGCACCAGCTACAACAGATGAAGGTACTGTAGAAATTAAATATCAATGAAGGCGAATGGGTATATATTGATGAGAATAATCAAATTTTTAAGGAAGAAGTGGAATAAATATGGTAAAACAAATAGTGAGAGATCCCCTATTCCTGCAGTTGAAGTAGTAATTAATCTAAGTAATTAAATAAAAGGAATCAATATGGTTAATGAATAAAGTCCTTCGTGGAATTGAACAGACATATTGCCATTATATTTTTTTATAATGGCAGCTATGCTTTTTAGTCCATAACCGTGATTTACGGGGTCATTCTTTGAAGACGTTGGAAGACCGTCTGCAAATGGACGAGGTTGATCACAAGGGTTTTCTTCCTTTATTACAATAAAATTATTTTTGCGATATATATTTAGCGTTATGTTTTTTGATATGGAATCTCCAGCGTTACGCAAATATTCTATGGCATTGTCCATTATGTTTCCGATTAAAACGTAAAGGTCAATGTCTTCTATTTTTTCCAAAAGTTTACCATCAGCTATAATGTGGAAGTCGATAGAGTATTGTTTAGCCAGATTAAGTTGATCAGTCAATAAAATATCTAAAGTAGAATTGCCAGTTTTTATGATACTATCAAACCTATCAATGACCTTAGTCAGTTGCTCAATCACTTCCCCCTGATTATGATTAGCTAGGCAGGAAACATAATGTTTTAAATCATGGCATTTTTGATTCAATTCATTTTGGTTGTAGGCAGATATATTAAATTGCTGTTCTTTTAATTCATATATTTTTTTATTGAATTCCAACTCATTTTCTATGGCAATTTTTTGCTCTATTTCTTTTTTGGTAAGCAGATACACATACCCAGATAATTCAAACATATCTAAAACGACAAAAAGAGTATCATTTAATTCTCTATTTAGTATGTTATGGGATAGAACCAGTATTGATGATATGCATACGCCAATTACGGTTAAAAATGCCTCTCGACGCAAGGAATCTGATATATTATTTTCGGATTCTGAATGCCTGTATTGCAGAAGGATAGTCCATAAGATAATAAATCCATATACGATGAATAATTGAGGGTTTAGTTGGTCGGGTTTTTTAATAATATCTTTAGGAATGATATATTTGTTAACAACTAAGCAAAAGTTAATTGTGAATTCGTGTAGTAGAGCAGTTAAAGAAGAGAAGAAAAGGGCATTTTTATTTTTAAAGCCTAACCCAAATCCAAATATTAGATAAGAATAAGTAAAAGTAATGATTCCCCGTAATGAGTCCCATAATGGAATTGCAATCATAGGGATAAACTTAAATGAATAATATATAGCTAATGACGAAAAGGTAATGCCGAAAATGACCCATATTAATAGATCTTTATATCTAATATAATCTTTGGATTGATGCAGTACTGAAATGGAAAGTACTGAAAGTAGGATTAAACTAACAATTCTGTAAAGCATATATTCTCCTATGTATTTTCAATATAATTTGTTACGGCAGCGATAAAATCTTTTTTTCTAGGTCTGCTAATGACTAATTCCTCATTTCCAACAGTAACAATATCTTTCTTGATGGATTTCACATGGGCAAGATTCACAAGGTAACAATTATTACATTTAGTAAAATTGTTGTCAGCGTATATAGCCTCTAGTTCTTTCATTGATCTTGCAGCAAAATTATATGTTTTTTCTATGGTGTGCATAAAGAAGCGGTGTTTTTGAACTTCAAAATATGTTATTTCAGAAACTGCTACTTTAACACTAGTACCGTTTGAGTTTACCAAGACTGACTTCTCCGCAGGTCTTTTTTCGATTATGTGAAGAGCCCTATCTAATGTAAAAGATAATGTTTTATAGCTTATGGGCTTTATAATATAATCTAGCGCTTGAACTTTATATCCCATTAAAGCATATTGAATCAGACTGGTTATAAAAATGATAATAACCTGATTATCTGATGTTCTTATCTTATGCGCAATTTCTATGCCATTTATACCAGGCATCTGAATATCAAGTAGAATAATATCAAACTCTGAAGTAGCTCTCTTAAAGAAGTCTTCGCCAGAATGATATACCTCAAAAACAGCATTTGTTGAAACATTGATGAAGTATTTACTGAGATATTCTTTTATTATATTTTGTACATTAGTTTCATCTTCAATTATCGCAATATTCATTGTATTACCACCCCAAAACATTATATATCATAAAACCCACAAATGCTAAGGATAGAAACACTATTTTCATGCAATCTGTGCGTATAAAAAGACAGTTTGTGCAAATGTAATTGATGAAGAATGAGTTAAAAAATATAGTCGTTATATCAAAGTATAGGAGGGATTTTTATGGAAAAGAAAAAAAACAAAAGAGCTCTCGCTGCCACAACAGCGATAATGATTGGCGCTTCTACCATAGGGTGTGGAACTGGTTCCACAGATGGCGCATTAATTGAGGATACGGGGGTAGATACTTCTTCATATCCTTTAACTCCAGAAACTGCTGGCGAAGGAGATGTCAAATGGAGTGAAGAAACAACAAGCGATGGATGGATTAAGGTTACTAATGAAGGTGGTGAAACCTTAGGCTATTCTCCTGATTCAGGTGTCCAAATTCTTCAGTATGATGGATATGCATTTAAAGATCTAAATCAAAATGGAAAAATAGATGCTTATGAAGATTGGCGACTTGATGATAAGACTAGAGCTGTAGATTTAGCTACACAGCTTCCAGTTGAACAAATTTTTGGATTAATGCTTCATGGTGATATGGGAAGTATAGAAGCTGATGGTTCAGATGCATCAAATCGTGACGGAGATAAGTTTAGTGAGCTGATGGAAAAGGGAGTTAGAAGTACACTAAATAGAAGTGCAGGAAGCACAGATAATAAGCTTTTTGCAACTTGGAACAATAATGCACAGGCTACAGCAGAGGCACTTGATTACGGTGTGCCAGTAAGCATTTCATCAAATCCTGGAATCGAATATGTAAATGATCTTGCACTTGCTGCGACTTTTGATCCAGAAGTAGTAGAAGAAACATATGTTGATGCATCAAAAATGTATAGGGCAATTGGCGTTTCTACTTTGCTTGGTCCTCAGGCCGATTTAGCTACAGAACCTAGATGGAACCGTATCGATGGAACCTTCGGTGAAGATCCAGCATTGGTAACTGACATGATAAATAGTGCAATATCAGGATTACAGTCTACATATTCAGAAGATGGTGAAGATTTAGGTTGGGGAACTGATAGTGTAGTTGCTATGATGAAGCATTTCCCAGGAGATGGGGCAGGAGAAGCAGGTAGAGAATCTCATTCTGAATCTGGCAAATATACAGTATATCCAAATGACGGTTTTGAAACATTACTTATTCCTTTTATTGATGGAGGATTAAATCTTGAAAGTGCTACTGAAGAATCTGCAGCTGCTATGACATCATATTCAATTGCATATTCAGACACTCAGGAATATGGTGATTTGGTTGGTACTGCTTTCAGTAACTATAAAATTGGATTATTAAGAGACGACAATAACTATGACGGACTATTATGTTCTGACTGGTTTATTTTAAAGGATTACACACCAGGTGGAGATTTAGCAACACCATGGGGAATGGAAGATGCTACAGAAGCAGAAAGAATGGCTGCGGCTTTTGAAGCAGGACTTGATCAAATTGGTGGATGTAACTCAGCTGATTTTGAAGGGGCTTACAAAATCATGCAGGACGATTTAGGAAAGGACGAGGCAGAAAATGTTATTCGCAAAGCTGCTATGCATATTACTCTCACATATTTTAAGAGTGGATTATTTGAAAACGCTTATGTTGATGTAAACGCTGCAAATGAAATTGTAAGTGGATTCAAGTCATCTGACAGAGCAAGCGAGATTGAAGCTTCATCAATTGTTATGTTGAAAAACAGCGATAACACAATTAAGGCAACTGATGGTTCAACCGAAAAATTAACAGTTTATGTCCCAATGGTATACTCAGCAGGTGGATGGGATTCAGCAGCAGGATGGAGCCTTCCAATAGACGAAGAAGAGTTATCAAAGACATACAATATTGTAACTGATACACTTGGTGAGCCTACAGGAGAAGCAGATGCTGATGGAAATGCAACATATACAACAGATGATATCATTCGTGCAACAGCTAGTGATTTAGCAAATGTTGATATGGCTTTATGCATTATCAATAATCCAGTTAATTATGGTTCAGAAGCTACAGGATACGGATATGATGGAACAAATTATTATCCTATTTCATTACAATACGGAGAATACACAGCTGATTCAGATTCTGTAAGAAAGCAATCAATTTCAGGTAATACTAATTCAGTAGATGTTGAAGACCCATATGGCGGAGCAACAGCCCTTTCAAAGGAAAATCGTTCTTACTATGGCAATTCCTCAGAGATAACAAATACCTATGAACTGGATGCAGTCTTGAATGCTGCAGATAATATCCCATCATCTGCAAAATTAGTAGTGTGTGTCAATGCCGACGCTCCAATGATTTTCTCAGAATTCGAGGACAAGGCAGACGCAATTCTTATGGGATTTGGCATAAACAATAGCGCATTTTTAGATATTGTTAACGGAAATGTTGAGCCTACAGGATTATTACCTTTACAGATGCCATTAAATATGGAAACTGTAGAGGCACAGGCAGAAGACACACCACGTGATATGGAGTGTTATGTTGATTCTGATGGAAACACATATGATTTTGGTTTTGGTTTGAACTATAGTGGAGTGATTTCCGATGAAAGAACAGAGAAATATTGCGTAGAGCCTGTTTTAAGCCTTAGTAAATAAATCGTAATTCAGGGGGATATATGATTAAAAAAAATGATAAAAGTTGCCTTATCATTCCAATGGCAATTTTGATGGCATTGTTAAATACGGCATGTACTACCAATGATGATACATCATTTACACAAACTGATACAATTAGTGCAAATGAGGAAATTGTATCTGTCATGTCATATGGATTTGTAGATTTAGAGGGAGCAAAGACATCGGCAATAATTCTGGAATATAAGGATGAAATTTTAGCTTCATCCTTAGATTTAGAGGATTATGAGGTGATGGATTATGCCATCTTCGAAGAGAATAATACTAGTTTTGATGAAGCCATTGAAGTTGATGGAGACAATGAGGCAGGTAATGAGGGACAGCCTGTAAAAGTTTACGTCAATTCAGAACCTGAAATTTCTGATACAAACGGGGTTGAATATGGAAAGTATGTCATTATTGAGATAAACACAGATTACATGCTTTCTGGACAAAATCTTGTGTATACATCAAGTATGATGGCATCTGCAAAGCAGGTGGGAGAAGTATCGACAGAAGATAAATGTGTATTAGCATCAGACACGGAGTTTTCAAATTATACAGTAGAAGAAGTAACTTATACTAATGATTGGGGAGAACATAACGAAACTGTAATTACAACTGATAAGGAATCAATTATTCTTCCAGAATTTAATGAAGATAGTGGTTGGACTCTTAATTATATCGGTGAAGGAGCCTTCAGTGCAAAAGACTGCTATAGTGAGTATACAGGTGAATATGTTGATTTTGAATTGCCATATTCTATTTATGTACCTTCTCAAGAAGTTCTTGAGGAAAATAAGGGCAATATAGCAGTTGTTGTTCATATGGAACATGCTGGTTCCAATGACACAGATCCTATGGCAGCAATTACTTCTTCAAAAGCAGCAGTAAAACTTTCTTCTAGTGAGGTGCAAGAGGATAATCCTGCAATTGTCATTGTTCCACAGATTGAGGAAAGTAGACGTTCAACAAATGATTATGATGCATCTAGTGAAGCTAATACCGCAGTTTGGGAATTATTAGATTACATTTTGGACGAATATAAGGACTACGTAAATACGGATAGAATATATGGAACTGGCCAATCTATGGGTGGAATGACTATACTTAATATGGCTGCGCAAAGGGACAATTTCTTCGCTGGAATTGCGGTAATTGGTGCACAATGGTCTAACAGCTATAATAAAGAATTTCAGAATAATGGTTCCCCAGCCAGAACTCCAGAAAATGATCCAATTTCCTTTAATGGGTTTGGGCTTGATTCAGAAAATTATCAGAATTGGTATTATATGGTATCTGACGATAATATTATGGTCCACACCTGTGCAGAAGATCCTATGGCAACAGGTGAGTGGAAGGCGCTTGCTGATTATTTTGAAGCGGCTGGAACACAGATAGCATATGATGAATGGAGTCCATATATAACATTGGAAGAGCAATACGAAAAAGACAAAGCTCTTGCTGAACAAGCATCAATGGAAGCAGGAGATGGCATAATATGGGGTGCATTCAATTCAGGTGGACATATGCAGACATGGAAATATGGATACCAGTTGACATATCCATTTGAATGGCTCTTCTCTCAAAGCAGACAAACTGAGGTTGAACGTGAAAAGCTTACTCAACTTAACAATGAGTGGCTAGGACGTGATGAAGATAATAAAGTGATTTTTGGCTCAGGTACGGCAGGCTTAAATTCAGCACAGTTTACACCTGGCGGTGCTAGTGAAATATATACTGAAGGTTGGACACCTGTTTATGCAACAAATGCACTTATAAACATACTGCCAGACGAGATTACAGAAGAAAACATACGTGATGTAAAATCTGCTTATACAGCATACAATTTATTAACTGATAAAGAAAAAAGTCAAATTGAAAACACAGATAAATTATTGAATGCTGTAGATGAACTGTCATTAGCTAATTAATTTAATAACTTCTTTCTTCTCATATATTAAAGGCAAGCAATCCATTTGTAAGGTTAGATTGCTTGCCTTCCTTTATATATTAGTTTTCAAATAACCATTCCATTATGGCTACACATCTATATGCGTAATCGAATGACGCCATATGGTACTGAACACTCTGCATCAACTGCGTATTCATCTGATACATCCTCAATTAAACGCTCTGTCAATTCTACATACTCAGTTGCACTATAGCCATTTGGGTCATAAAGGATTGTTTCTGGATAAGTTGGCACCAATACGATACTTGGATTTACAAAAAAGAAAAACCTCAAATCCACTATTTAAGCGGGTTTGAGACTACGAGAAGTTATAATCATTTAGGGGGCGACAATATAGAATCTGTAAAATAAAGGACAGAGTTAGAACAAAGCTCATTACAATAATGGCGTTGCTTGTAGCGGTTCCTTTGCTAATAGCAATAATTGTTAGCTATAACACCTCTACCAACAAGGCAAAAAGTGATGCATTAGATTTACTGAATTCAAATGCAAAGATGCTTGAGTCAGAATTTGCTAATGTAATTGAGAAGAATGTAGTTGGTCTGCAATCTTTTGCGGCAGCTCCAAGTACAATTACATATCTCAATACATACTCTAAAGAATGTCCTGGATACAGTTATTGTTAAGCCTGATGGAACAGAAGAGTTTATATGGAAGGAAGAGGTACGAGCAGCTAGAGAACGAAGAGAGCCAGAGTGTTACCACACTTCTCATGTCACTATTTGACATACACCTTTCGTACTCGTTTCTGTTAGAAAGAAACAAATTTAAAATTGATTTAGAGTGTAATTGGCCATTAGAACATCAAAACCACTATGGAAGTATACGCTGAATGCACTGATGAAAAGAAGAAGGAAGCGATGCAGAATCTATCTGCGAAATGGAAGGATTTTTAGAAGGAGCTCTTTCTTCGGACATATATATAATGAAAGTACATATCTATAGACCTAATTTTTATGGTTTATAAAGACTAATAGTACTTAATAATGCCTTTATCTAATTATGGGGCGGGGGCATAGTAACTGGTAATGACTGATAATGCATCCATATTATTGGACAGTAAGTCACGTTGCACTTATGCCTTACGTACAGGATTAATTGAAGCGTAGCTACGAGAAGTAGCAGCACATAAAAGAAGAAGTCAAGTTCGAGGAAAATTCATTTTCCGCAGAGCTTGGCTTCTTCTTTTATGTGGGATACGGCGACAGCCGTATCCTCTGGGAAATGCGATAGCATTTCTCAGAGTGACTGCTACAGTAAATGGTAGAGCTAAGGTAAGAACGTGTTATATGTAAAAATTGAATTCTACCTATGCTCTTTCCACGATTTGAGAGTAATTACCGCATCGTTATAATCTTCGTCATTAGCATCTTCTAGATTGTAAGTATAAATATATCCAATAGTTTTATTATCTTCATTTTTAATTGCGCTTGAAGCTTGAGCCTTCTTAAGGGCAACAGAAGAATCATCAAATTCAACCTCAATGCGCAAATTTTTGCCGCCTTTATAGTGGGCAGAACCATAGGATAATACATCTACCTCTTTTTTGTAAGTGTCCTTGTAGATATCTTTGTATATAGTATCATCGTCTCTAATTGTAACAGAAAAGGTATTTGAGCACCTTGAACATACATCCCAGAGCATTAAATCACCTTTCTCCAAATTTTTAATGTAAAAGGTTATCTTGTTATTACTATCTGACTCTTTTGCATAAATTGTAATTCCAATTAAACCTACTGCCAAAAGGGCAGCTAAAGTAAGTGATAAAAATTTAATTTTCATGATATCCTCCATTATTCTCCAAAGTAACAAGAATTATTATAACAAAATAATAGAAAAAGTTTCGCAGGTTTGGAAAAAAATTTTTTTGAATAGTAAATGTAGTGGAAAGAAATTTATCGCTATAAAAAAGATATATTTGCTTTAAAGTAAAAAAACTAAAACAATTTGAAATGGAAGGATTTGTGTTGAGCCATGTGTACGAAGATGAATATAATAAAATCTTTGCTTTACCTAAAGAAATTTCAATACCACAAAGAAAAGCTAGTCTTGATGTAAATAATAGCCGAAGACTTTCTATTTCCTCCATATAAATAGTAGTTTCGAAATCCGGGCCCACTTTTCATTTATGACTATAGCTATTTAAATAATTAAACGGTTATAAAAATATAGTAAGAGAGTTTTTGCTCCATGTAGGAGCAGAAACTCTTTTTTATGTTTACAGTTATTGATATAATGAGAAATAATGCACAGAAATAGGATAATAGGGATGAAATCTAAGCAAAAAAGGGGGACATAATGGAAGAAAAGATACTATTGGTAGAGGATGACAATAACATCAGCGATATGATTGACGAGTATATGTCGGACTTAGGCTATAAAATTGACATTGCTGAAAACGGTGTGAACGCATTATCTCTGGTAGGAAAAAACAAGTATTCATTACTTTTAATAGATTTGATGCTCCCAGACTTAAGTGGTTTTTCGATTATAAAAAAAGTTAGAGAAAACAGTACGGTACCAATTATCATAGTCACAGCTAAAAATAGTGAAGTTGACAAAATGCGAGGTTTTGAAGTAGGAGCGGACGACTATGTTGAAAAGCCTTTTTCGCTAATCGAGTTAGTAGCAAGGATAAAAGCAAATATTAGGAGAGCTAATTTATACAGCGGACCATCTGATGAAGAAGAGGAATTAAGATGTGGAAACTTGGTAATTAAACTTGCGGAACGAAGAATACTAATCGATGAAAAGGTCATTAATCTTACAAAAAAGGAATATGACATAATTTATGAATTAGCCTTAAATGCCAACCGAGCCGTTTCTAAGGAAGAACTATATGAAAAGGTATGGAAACAGCCATATTATGGAGATGACAATGTTATAAATTCTCACATAAATAGATTAAGAGCAAAGCTGGACAAAAATGGTGCGAGGGATGTGATACAAACCCTTTGGGGTGTAGGCTATAGAATGGAGATTTAGTAATGAGCGAGCTATATTTGATAATTGCAGTTATTTGTGGATTAATAGCCTTATTTGCGATTTTGAAGTGGAAAAATCTTGAAAAAAATATAAAGCAAATAACTAAACAAGTAGAGACAATGGTGCAGGAAGATGACTTAAGATTTATAAGCAGTTATTCAGACGTTAAAAGTATAAGTAATTTAAATAAGTCACTGAATAGTATGATTGCTTTATATGAGAAACGAGAAGTTTTTAATAAAAAGCAAAACAAGGAGATCATGAGAATTCTTACAAACATTTCTCACGATTTACGCACGCCGCTTACTGTAATAATGGGATATGCGGAAATGCTTTATGAAAAGGTAATAAAGCGCGAAGCAATTGAAGAAATTGAACGTGTAGCCGAGAAGTTATTTTTAAAGGCTAAATCTCTTGGAAGAATCGTATATCAAATGTTGGATATGAGCAAGATTAATTCTGGTGATTATAGAATTAATTTAGCTGATACCTATATATCTGGATTCTGCAATAAAATAATCCTTGATTATTATGATGTCTTTGAGCAAGAAGGCTTTGATGTAGAAATCAAGGCTTTAACACCAGATGTGCAATTAAAAATCGATATTAATGCAGCAGAGCGAATACTTAAAAATCTTATAGAAAATGTTTTAAAACATGCCAAAGATGGAAAATTCATAGGTATAAAAATCAAGGAAAAGCAAGAAGCTCTTGAAGTACACGTAATAGATAAAGGAAAAGGCATAAGTAAAGAGAATATAGAGAAAATCTTTGAGAGAGGGTATTTCTTTAGAAATGAGAATGAAGCTAGGAATAATAGTGGTATAGGACTTTCTATTGCATGGAATCTGGCAAAGATGATGGATGGAAACTTATATATATCTAGCAGCTTGCCAACGGGCACAGATTTTTGCTGGGAAATAAAAAAGTAATTAGTTATTATTTTGTGAGAAAAAAGTGATTTTTAAATGCTACTATGTGTCTGTAGAGAGGTAAGCATTATGGCAAAGAACATATTAGAATGTCACAATATAGTAAAAGAATATGATAAACATAGGGTTGTTGATGGTGCCAACATTCATGTAAAAGAAGGAGAAATATACGGTATCGTCGGACCTAATGGTGCAGGAAAAAGTACAATAATGAAAATGATACTAAACCTTGTACCACATGATTCAGGAGAGATTATTTTTGACGGAAAAATTATTAATGCAAAAGATTATGAGTACTTGTCAAAAATTGGTTCTCTAATCGAAAATCCATACTTCTATGAAAATTTGTCTGGAATGGACAACTTAATTATTCACATGGAGTATTTGGGGCTAAACGATGTAAAGATAGTGGAAGATGCGATGAAGATAGTTTCATTGCCACTTGATTATAGCAAAAAAGTATCTGCATATTCTGTTGGAATGAAAAAAAGATTAGCTGTAGCAAGAGCCATAATCTCAAGGCCCAAATTACTTATTATGGATGAGCCAACAAGCGGTTTGGATCCCCAGGGAATGTTGGATATGAGAAGAATCCTTAGGGGATTAAATCAAGATTTTGGCATGACAGTTATTATTTCAAGCCATATACTTTCTGAAATAGAGCAAATTGCAGATACGGTTTGTTTTATAAAAGAGGGCGAAATTTTGGAAGAAATAGCGATGCAAGATATCATTGAAAAGAATGCTGCATATATTGAGCTTTCGGTGGATAGTGTAGAAAAGGCAACTGGTTTATTAGAAAACACACTAAAGATTGAGGATTTCAAGGTTATGTCTGAAGACATAATACGTATATACGATTTTAATGTAGAGATAAAAGAAATAAATAAAGTTTTCTCTAAAAATGATATTGGCGTTAATAAGATATGTAGGAAAGAAAATAATTTAGAAGATTATTTCTTCTTGATAGAGGAAGGTGTTAATTGTGTCTAGATTAATAAGACTAGAAATACGAAAAATGGGAATACGAAAATATATAATTGCTTCTATCGTAAGCATAATATGTATTCTGTTATTTATGACAATTTCCCTATATGATTCAGCTACAGACCCAGAGCAGACAAAAGATGCATATGAAAGTATGTTGAGAATGGCAAGCTTACTAATAACAGGTACATTTTTGATAATGTCTGCTGTTCTTTATGCAGAGATTGTGATAGGAGAATATAAAAATCGAATGGTTTTGATCATGTATTCTTATCCTATAAAAAGAGAAAAGTTAGTGGCAGCAAAAGTGATTTTAATTACAGTTTTTGTAGGAATATCAATGATTGTAGCCTTTATTGCAGCCATCATATATTTGCATATAGCAGAGATAAAATTTGATGTTTTAATTGACTCGGTAAATATAAGTACCGTTTATCAGGGATTGGCAAAGATGGCCGAGCAATTGATAGTGCTTTGTATATTTTCATTAATTCCATTTGCAGTAGGTTTACTAAAGAGATCTGCATCACTAACAATAGTTGTATCTGTCATATTACTAGTTTTGATGCAGCCTATAATGGGTAGAAGCCCATCTGTGTTGGAGTTTATGGGGAAGGTATTTTGTTTCGCAGTAATAGCAGCATTTGTAGTTTTGCTAGCTATGCGAAGGGGTTTGGAAATTAGAGAATAATAAAGATAATAACAGCGCTGGAATTATATAACTAATAATACTTACAAAAGAAAAAGGAGGATTTTTGCAATGATTATCAGAAAAGTTAACACAACAGAGAACACAGAAAACAGATGGCCATGTATGTTCTGCGATGAGTGGTCATGGGATGTTTTAAGCTAATCTTTTAGAAGTCGTTCTTTATTATGCGAACACATATAGTTTGTTATATGTGTTCGCTTTTATTATGGAGAGGGTTATTATGGAAAAAAGCTTGAATTTAAGGAAAATAAGCCATTTAAGTTGGGTAATAGGACATTTTTATATTTGGTAAACGACAGTGAGATATATGAGGTTGATGAAAAGATATTAGATTTATTAGCATTAGATGGTTATGTATATAGCGAAGCGGAAAAGAAATATAAAGGCGAAGATTTTAAAAAAGAGATAAATGATATTGAACTTCTAATAAAGGTTCCTGAAGAAGAACCAAGGATAAAAGCAAATAATCATTTTTTTAATAATATAATTTTCCAAAGGGGTCGCTTAGATGCGACCCTTATCTAATGTATGTTATAATGTTTAAACAGACTAAAGTCACAAAGAAAGGAGAATGATGTAATGAAAAAGAAGTCAATACTAATTACCTGTTTAGTTGGCACTATGCTGATGGCGGGCTGTGGTTCAGAATCTGCGGTGGATAATAATTCTTCTGAATCACAAACAGCAGTAAATGTAGTTGAGCCTGAGACACCAGAAGTGTCAGATACTACAGAAGTAGCTCAGACTAGCGAGGATGCAGCCCAGGCTCAGGATGCAAGTACAGCTACAATAGATATGAAGGATTTTGCACATCAGTTTACAGAAGAATATGGAGGAAGCCTTGAGAAAAGTCTTGCAACAGCGCTGAATACAACAGCTGATGTGACAGATGATGGGTTTGAAAGCACCTGCTTTCTATGCGATGGGGCAATAGAAATTTATGGAAGTACCAATGGAACAGGATTTTATGTTGTACAGAAAGAGGCAGTAGCTAATTTTTCTGTTTTCGGCGCTTCAGTGGGAATGTCGTTAGATGATGCGGTAGCGGCACTTGAAGCTCAAGGATTTAAGGAAGAAAGTGGCGATACAACTTATTATGCTATTAATGCTAAAGATTTCTATATTACAATGGAAAGTGATGGGGGCTTGGTTACCAAAGTTCAGTATGTTAAAGTTATAGAGAACTGATTCTTAGGTAAAGCTTAAAAGGCATTAGTGATGTTAGGGCAGCCTTAGGGCTGTCCTTTTATAATGTGAGGATAATAAATTTTAAAAAGGAAATATAATAGATGAAATATAATCACATCATACCAGCAATATTTATATCCAGACCAAATCGTTTCATCGCTCAGGTTGAAATAGATAAAAAAGAAGTAGCGGTACACGTTAAAAACACGGGAAGATGCAAGGAGCTACTAGTTCCTGGAAGAACGGTTTATCTAGAAAAGGCTACAAATCCAGAGCGCAAGACGCCGTACGATTTGGTGTCGGTAGAGGCACCAGTAGGGCTTGTGAATATTGACTCTCAAGCACCTAATGCGGTAGTGAAGGAATGGTTGTTGCAGCAGGATTATGATGTTGTTATTCCAGAGTACAAGTACGGCGATTCTAGAATCGATTTTTACATGGAAAAGGGAGATGATAAGTACCTTCTTGAAGTGAAGGGATGCACGCTTATTAAAGATGGCATAGGGTATTTCCCAGATGCGCCAACAGAAAGAGGTGTTAAACATATAAGAGAACTAATAAAGGCCACCCATCAGGGTTACAATGCAATGCTTGCTTTTGTCATTCAGGTGGATGGCGTTTTTGAGGTACGACCAAATATTGAAACACATCCGGAGTTTGGAGTTGCAATAGAAGAGGCTACCTATGCGGGAGTAGAAATTTTAAATTTGTCTTGTCATGTAACACCAGAAGAATTGCGGATTGTGTAGGGTTTGAGCCTAAAAATATTTTTCTAAAAAAATAGTAATGAATTAGGTCTATACAGGGCACCGCCCATGAAGTAAAATGAGTCCTAGCGAGAAAATACTGGTAAATGTAAAAGGATGAGAAATGAAAAAATATGAGCAAAAATCTGCACCAATCTGCGAGGCTTTAGAGCGTTTCAAAAGACGAAGAGTGGTGCCATTTGATGTGCCAGGACACAAGAGAGGTCGTGGAAACCCGGAGCTTGTAGACCTGTTAGGAAAAGAGTGTGTGGGACTTGATGTAAACTCTATGAAGCCACTTGATAACCTTGGACACCCAGTTTCAGTTATTAAAGAGGCAGAGGAGCTTACTGCTGATGCTTTTGGAGCTGCACACGCATTTTTGATGGTGAACGGTACCACCAGCTCTGTTCAGACAATGATTCTTTCTGTCTGCAAGGCTGGTGACAAGATATTAATACCAAGAAATGTACACAAGAGTGTAATCAACGCCATGGTACTTTGTGGCGCAGTTCCTGTGTATGTGGAGGTAAAGGTTAATCCTGAAATTGGAATTGCCCTCGGGGTAGAAGTGGAAGAGGTAAAGCGAGCTATGGATGCAAATCCAGATGCCAAAGCAATCCTCATAAACAACCCTACCTACTATGGAGTATGTTCCAATTTAAAAGAGATTGTTAGGATTGCTCATGAGAGGGGAATGAAGGTTTTGGCAGACGAGGCCCACGGAACACACCTTTATTTCAATGACAATCTGCCAATATCTGGCATGGCTGCAGGTGCGGATATGGCAGCAGTGTCCATGCACAAGTCAGGCGGTTCATTGACTCAGAGTTCTATATTGCTTTGTGGCGAGAACATGGATGCAGAGTATGTAAGACAGATTATTAACTTAACCCAGACTACTAGTGCATCGTATCTACTGCTTTCCAGCCTCGACCTTTCTAGAAGAAACCTTGCTTTAAGAGGAGAAGAATCCTTTGAAAAGGTTGCACACATGGCAGAGTATGCCCGCAACGAGATAAATGAAATTGGCGGTTTTTATGCATATGGTAAGGAGCTTATAGACGGGGATAGTGTGTATGATTTTGATGTAACTAAGCTTTCAATCTACACGCAAGGAATCGGTCTTACTGGAATTGAAGTTTACGATTTACTTAGAGATGAGTACGACATTCAGATAGAGTTTGGCGATATAGGAAACATTCTTGCCTATATTTCTATTGGCGATAGAATTCAAGATATTGAAAGGCTTGTAGGTGCCCTAGAGGACATCAAGCGTTTATATCAGAAAGATTCTAGCGATTTGTACTGTGGAGAATTCATTCAACCAGAAATAGTCATGACTCCGCAGCAGGCATTTTATGCAAGCAAAGTACAAAAGCCTGTAAATGATACAGATGGCATGATTTGCGGGGAGCTTGTTATGTGTTATCCGCCGGGAATACCTATTCTTACACCTGGGGAGCGAATCACAAAAGAAATTATTGAATATATTGAGTTTGCCAAGGAAAAGGGATGCAGCTTGCAGGGAACTAAAGATCCAGACGTGGAATTGATAAATGTGATTGAGTAAAAGTTCTCTAATTTTCCCATGAAATAAGGGAAAACTTGAATAAACGATAAACACAAAGGAGTTGCTATGGATTTTTGGTTTTCACAGATGGAGACGGAGCATGTAAAGACGAGCATCCGTGTAAATAAGCAGCTATATAGTGCACAAAGTGAGTATCAGCGAATAGATGTGTTTGAGACTCAGGAGCTGGGCAAGATGATAGTCCTAGATGGTGAGATAATATTTTCTGAGGCGGATGAGTTTATATATAACGAGATGGTAGTTCATGTGCCAATGGCGGTTCACCCAAATGTAAAGCAGGTGCTGATAATCGGTGGAGGAGATGGTGGTGTTGCCAGAGTTCTCACCGAGTATCCTGAGATAGAGCACATTGACGTGGTGGAGCAGGATGAAATGTTTCTTGAGATTAGTAAGCAATTCTTTCCTGAGACAGCCAAGGGCTTTGATGATGAGCGAGTTACAGTAACTCACATGGACGGATTGAGATTCCTTCGTCGA
>JAILGH010000057.1 GCA_024697025.1 Pseudobutyrivibrio sp. | reverse complement strand
AGGCGTTGAAATACTAAACGATAAATTCCTGACTGTGACAATGAATGAATACTACTACGGTGGTGGCCCTCACGGCACCTATTACACCGAACAATACATTTATGATTTAGAGACAGGCGAAGAATTATCAATGAAAAACTTTTTCTCTGGATCAGAAGACGAATTCAAGGTATTGATTGCAGAAAACGCTAAGGAAAACTATGTAAATAACAACGAGGACTACAGCTTTACATCTGAAGACGATGCATACAACGCAGTCAAAAACGGTGCTTCTATTGATTCAACCTATATATATTACGCTAAAGACCATTTTACTTATTGCTTTGGAATATATGAATTGGGAGCCTATTGCGAAGGTGAATATCGCATAGATGTACCATATGAAGAGTTAAACGGAAATACGAAGTTAACTAGGGTGAAGTAAATGGGATTATAAAACGGCGGTACGTAGTGTACCGCCGCTTTAAATATATTATTTTTAAGTAAAACTAATGTTCTTGAACTCTTTTAGAATTTTTGTTTACCCTTTTTTCTGGCTTTGTTAACCTCGTGCTACTAGAACTTGGTTCATCATATATATCATTCATTATTTTTGCACCAGTCTCTAAATCTTTTGGAGGTGAGTTCTTATCAAATGCTAAGCTCTTTGTGCCAGCAAAGCTTACTCCTTTTTTCGAGTCTACTTTTTTATTATCATTAATTTTGAGATTAGATTTTTGGGGTTCATTATGAATATTTTCTAATTCAACATCTGTCAAAGAATCATATTCCGTGAGGGTGTTTATATTTTCATTTATATAATTCAATGAATCTCTTTCATTATTTATATCCGTTTTATAATTTATAAAGTAATCAAACGATTCATCATTAATATCATACACCTTAGCAATATTCCCAAGATCTATTTTAACATCTACATATTCTTTCCTTTTATTTTTACTTTCAGCTTGAAGTCTTTCCATATAATTTATAACTTTATTGACTGCTGATATTTCTTTTTTCGATAATTCACCCCTAGATTTTAAGCTATTAGCCATCTCTATATATAATCCGGCATTATTTTCAATATTATTACATCTAGTAATAGCATCGGTCAAATTATCATATGAATATATTATTGCATTTGCTCTATTGTAAATTGCATCGATTTGTTTATTAACATAATTGTTATAACCCGCCCAATTATTGGTCTTATAAACACTATTTAAAGCATCACTTAAACTTGTAGCTGATTTATTTACTAATTCTTCTAAATTTTTCCTTGTTAATCTATCCTCTGGCTCATCACGAAATAGTTGTTTAGGGAATTTTTTTGTTGCCTTACTATATTTGCTATCAATATTTTTTTTACTATCAAAAGCTCCACGTATTGCATAATCAGTTACAGCATAGTCATTATAAATTTGCGAAAGATTTTTCATATACAAAGAATTTAAATCTTTTTTAATGGATTTATATTCTTCTTTTAAACTATGTAATATTTCTCTACGCTCTTTTTTGCCATTTTTCGTTAATAATCTATTATTATTATTCCATTCTTCAAGTTCATCTATCTTAGAAAGCTTATTATTACAATCATCTAATTCATATAGAATAACAATTCTATCATCAAATTGCCCTTCTTGCTCTAAAGTTCTATTTTTAGACTTTGCCATTAATTCCCTATATGCTTTATAATCGTAATATTCAACTTTTGATAAATGTTCTATTTCATTTTCAATATCTATTTCTGATTCACCACTTGTTTTAACTGAAATATTTTCATAGTAATTATCAGTATCATAATAATCTGGAAGCATCCCCTGACTATAATCAAATTCATTAGACCTTTCATAATAATAATCTGGATACATGCTCCGCCTAATATCGAATCCATTATTGTTATTTGTAGAGTTTTCATTTCTATTAATTGCCATTTTTGTCCTCCTTAAGCTAGTGTAAAATAATTAATATATATTTATACCCCCCACTAACAAATTATTAAATTGAATTAGCTCTTCCAAAATTATTATTAATCTGTCCCTTATAATCTTCTAATTTATAAGGTTCAGAAACAATAGTGCTCTTTTTTTCAAAAAATGAATCCTGTGCATTAATACTTTTATATAAATTTATGTCTGGATTGATTGTATAATAAGGCTCTTTATTATGTCCTTTATTATGTCCTTTATTTAGTACATCTGTCATCATAGTAATATCATTTACACCTTCTCCAATCGGAAATGATTTTATAGATTCAAAACTCGATGATGTTTTCTTAAATTCATTTTTTAAATTAACTATATCTTTATATTTATAGTTAGGATTTTCATTTAATTTTGCAGATAATAATTTTTGGCGTGCTATATTTGCTCTATCTAATATTTCACTTAGCCTTGCTTCATTATAAATATTTCTATTTTCATAATTTGCAGATATAGCTTCTTCCGGAGAATTTCTCCACATATTAATATAATTTTCATATGGTCTTTCCGCTGATTCTAAATCCTGCATCCATTGTGGCATGTTTTCTCTACTTACATTATTATTTTCTACATTATTCTTTTTAATTTTATGTAGCATTTTATTAAACAATTCTTTAATCTTCATAATTTTATCCTCTCTTTCATTTTTTATTCCATTAATATCCAACAACGCTGTCCTTATATAATTCAAAAAAAAATTATTATTTTTTCCATTTTCATTAAAAAACTTAAAAAAATTTATAACGAACCTCTCCTCCACCTATCAACATAAACAACAATGCCCATCATCTTTACCATAAGTAAAGCTGACAGGCATTTGATTAAAACAACCTATTATTATTTAAATTTTCCAAAGAGCTTTTTGGCTCTGTTATACGAGAAGTTAAATCCTCTTACAGTATCGTATCTCTTGCTTATATAGCCCCATTTATTTTCCATGTTAAGCTGGAATTGATGAAGTAGCTTCTCGTTTCCAATCAATGCTGGCGCGGCATCTGTTGATAGGTTCTCCACAATATAATTGTCTACATCCTTGTAGTCGTCTACCTTGCCATCGGCCACAGCTTGTAAATCATACTTAGCAATCTGATAATCTGGATTTGCAAATACGAATCCAATGTATGCAACTGTTACCGCTACCATGCAGGCTTTAAAGATTGGAAAGTTCCTATTGATTACAGAAACCAACAAGAATGCCAACCACAAGCAAAGCACTGCCAAGAACCAAAGAACAAATAGTCTTAAGAATGTAAGCTGGTAAACTCTAATATACATAACCATTCTCATTGCTGATGATGCAATCATAATGTATGTGCACCCACCGATAATCAAAAGTATCGCCGAAAGTGCCTTTGACCTTTTAAATAATCGAGTACAAATTGACACCATCGCTACATTTAAAATACAAACAGCAAGGAGCTGATAAAATCCCTCGTGCGCGTACTGGGCGTATGAAATGCCCTTTGGCAATCCCATGGAACCTGTAAACAGATACAATACCTGAATCAAGGAGAACACAACATACACTGAACCAATAATAGCTGTAAAGGTAATTGCAATAACAGGATTCACATGCCCCTCTTGCTTTGTTGCAACTTTTACATCGCCTTTATCCAATACATAGGGAACAAGGTAAGCAAGTAAAAATCCAAAGACCAATTTAAATCCAATCCCTATAAAATCCAAAAAATTCTCCGGCAAAACAAAGATATCAAATATCTTTTCAATAAGGCTATTAAACACCACGTCAGCCGAACTTAGGAGCAGTAATACAATCAAAAGCACTGGAATGGCACAAAGGATACCGATTCCAACTGCACCAATGTTTTTCTTCTTTTCAGAAGGTGCTTTCACTTTTTTGCTCTTAATCCATTCAGACATATCATTAAATGGAGCAAAGAGACGTGATATAGGTGTGAAGACTGCAAGTGCAATTCCTGAAATCCACTCTATAATATCCCAACCAGTTGTATCCATATATAGATACAACATAAAGCTAAAGAATAGCAGGAAAATTGCCAGTGAATCCAACCACAAAAGCACTCCATTAGTTGACATACATTTATGAATGGAAAGTAGCATTAAAGACACAACATAAAACAATCCCAATGTACTGCTACCACTCTTGGATTTAATAAGGCTCAATCCATCCTTTTTTCTAAGGAAATGAAGCAATGTCAAAGTGACAAGCATATATATTGGATAAGTAATCGCATCATGATTCTTGTATAAGCAAAAGGTATATATCACAGCAAATATCAACGAAAACAATCCGTATTTTTTAAAAGTATCTGCGTTGCCCTTCTTGACTTGCACCGCAGCCTTATTTGTCATATCCAAATTGTAAGTTGGTCCTGTATATATGTCACTCATAATAATCTCCTCCTTATGACTCCTGTGAGCCTCCTATATCACCCTCAGCGTCCTCCACATACTCTAAAATATCCCCAGGCTGACACTGAAGTGCTTCACAAATTGCATCAAGGGTTTCCAGCCTAATGGCCTTAGCCTTGTTGTTTTTCAGGATTGATAAATTTGCTAGCGTGATACCTACCTTGCCCGCAAGTTCCGTCAATCCCATTTTTCTTTTTGCCATCATTACATCTAAATTTATAACTATCATACTGCTCCTAACAAAACTAAATGGTTAAATCGTTCTCCTGCTTGTAGCTAACTGCTCTGTCAAATACTCTTGCAAGCACCTTGCTAAGTAGTCCAGCAAAGCCAAATACACCGGCTACTATAATAGCTGCAGGTGTAAAATAAACGAAGCAGCGAATAATCTTTATACCTGCGATGATAAATGCAAACGTGCCCATTCGATAAAGGCTATCAACATTTTGCTTAACAAAACAATTGTCCTCAATAACTGTCTTCATCATCCTTCGAAGATCATATAAAATAACAAGAGCTGCGCCACCAGCAAGCATTATCGATACAATCGCAAAAGGATAATTATCTAAAATCTTGGCATATTCTGTGGTATCTCCTAATTTCTCAACTACGAGATTGACTGATTTACTCAAAATTAATGGCACGGAAATCTCAATTACTATTCCCACAAAAAAACAAAAATCTAATATCGCCTTTACGAATTTATTCAAACTATTATTCATATTCTCCTCCAATAAATTGTTCTTTAATTAGGTTATAACATTTTATTTTTTGTTTTGCAACAACTTTTTATTGAATCTCGATAAATATTTTCTGATATTCAAAAAATATATTGCAATCATCATCCTAAAAAAGTGCGCAAAAAAGCTGTACAACCGCCATGGGCTGTACAGCTAAATAAATCATATAAAATCTTACAAATCAATAAATTCTATCTCGTCATCTTCATCTAGTCCAACGTGACGACTGCGCCTTCTTGGAACGTTCTCATAGTCAAAATCATCTATATCCTCAAGAACCCTCTTAGAATAATTAGATTTGTCTGCTCTTCTATCATCCCTTCGAGTATCTTTCTTTGATTTAGAAGATTTAGGCTTACCATTCTTATGGTTCTTTTCTTCCTCAATTTCTTCCTCAGTTTTCCTAAAGAACACAAACATTGGAAAGAATCTAAAAATAAAGATAGCAAGCACCATAAACAAATGGGTAAAGAATATGTTGGTGATTACACCATTATGCTTAATGAGGTAGCCATTATTATATCCGTAAGCGCACATAATCCCAAGATATGCATAGGCAATAAGCATAATTGGCAGGTTATAAAGTGCCTTTTTCATGCACTGCACAAATTCTTTAAAGCTTGTATCGAAATACACGAATCTACCAATCATTATTGTAAGGAAATATGGGATAAATGAATCATAATTCTTAGACCCATAGACAAACCTTAAATAGCACAAAATAATTATGGTATAAACCATTGCTATAAGCCTGATTGATGCCATCATATCCCTATCCAAATGCTTTAACCTAACAATCAGATGGTCTAGCAAGGTATTGAACAAGATGGAAGCCACCATAAAGCCCAGCAACAAAAAGTCACTATACTTATCCCAGATGTCTAGATATTTGAAGGTACCCCTTTGAATGCTCAAATATATAGAAAAATATACTGACATAAATCCAATGATGGAAGCGCCTGCAAATATTAATTCGTAAAAACGTTCTGATAGGGAGTAGAACTCCTGCTCAACCTGGCTTTTAACCCTGGCTTTAGATCTGGCAAAAATATAAAAAACATAGTATATCAAACAAAGAGAAACCGCTGCCAGCAAGAAAAAAATTACAAAATCTGGCATTTTAAAATAATGTTTAAAATCTTCTCCGAAATCTATGGACATAATCCTACTCCTATCTAAATTAGTGATGGAACAGACGAAGTCCTGTAAAGCTCATCACCATGTTGTACTTGTTGCATGTTTCAATTACATTGTCATCTCTTACTGAGCCACCTGGCTGTGCTACATACTGAACACCAGACTTATGTGCTCTCTCGATGTTGTCACCAAATGGGAAGAATGCATCCGAACCTACAGAAACACCTGTAAGCTTATCGAGCCATGCACGCTTCTCAGCCTTTGTGAACTCTGATGGGCGAGTCTTGAATGTCTTAGCCCATACATCATCGCCGATAACATCCTCAAACTCATCACCAATGTAAAGGTCGATTGCATTGTCTCTGTCAGCTCTCTTGATGCCATCAACAAACTCAAGGCCAAGAACCTTTGGAGACTGGCGAAGCCACCAGTTATCTGCCTTCTGACCCGCAAGACGTGTACAGTGAATTCTTGACTGCTGACCAGCACCGATACCGATTGCCTGACCGTCCTTTACGTAGCATACAGAATTTGACTGAGTATACTTAAGTGTAATCATTGCGATAGCAAGGTCAATCTTTGCCTGTTCTGTTAGCTCTTTATTGTCTGTAACGATATTTGCAAAGAAATCATCGTTGATAACAAGTTCATTTCTACCCTGCTCAAATGTGATACCAAATACTTCCTTGCGCTCAAGCTGCTTTGGAACATAGTTTGGATCAATCTCGATTACAGCGTAATTGCCGTTCTTCTTAGCCTTTAAAATCTCAAGTGCCTCTGGCTCGTATCCTGGAGCGATAACACCATCAGATACCTCCCTCTTGATAAGCTTTGCTGTAGCAACGTCACATACATCTGAAAGAGAAATAAAATCGCCGAATGAAGACATTCTGTCAGCACCTCTTGCTCTTGCATAAGCATTTGCCAGTGGTGTGAACTCCATATCAAGATCGTCGCACCAGTAAATCTTGCGCTCAACATCTGAAAGTGGAAGTCCTACTGCAGCACCTGCTGGGGATACATGCTTAAATGAAGTTGCAGCTGCAAGCCCTGTAGCTTTCTTAAGCTCTGAAACAAGCTGCCAACCGTTAAATGCGTCTAAAAAGTTGATATAACCTGGCTTACCAGAAAGCACCTTAATTGGAAGCTCGCCTTCCTCCATGTAGATGCGACTTGGCTTCTGATTAGGATTACATCCATATTTCAACTCTAATTCTTTCATAATAAATACTCCTAGTCCGCTTGTTACACTCTCAAGCCTGAAATATGTCTTCGTCGACTAACATGTCTCCTTCGACATATCCCAGAGCTTGATAGCTACAAGCTCATTCTAAATATTATTTACTAATTATTATTTCAATAACTTAACTCAAAATATAAATTTAATATACTCTAGTCTATCGCTCTTATTTATTTTTATTAATTATTCTAGTCTCATAATTGCCAGTTGCAATATCGATATAGCGTACAAAGAGTGATACCTTGTTTTCCTCGTTGAGGTTAGTCCAAAGCATGTTTGTGAACTCATCAATGTCGCCTGAAATTTCTACTGGTGTAGGCTCGCCTTCATAAGAAGGAAGTGGATTTCCATCATTCATGTAAGTATGAATAAAACGGCCAGAACCAGCCTTAGGGTTTGAATAATCAAAGGTGTATCTATTGCAAGAATCAGAATCACCCATGTTAGATTTAAGAATAGACATTACATAACCGAACTGTCCATTTTCGATGTGAAGAAGACCTGAAATACGAGGTGTGAAATTAGGGCCATCTGGCTCAAACTCACGTCTGCGAAGTGACTGCTCGAATGTCTCGCCAGCCTTCATGTAATCATAAATTGTGTCAGTCTGATCACCGTTAGTAACGATTGTGTCGTTGTCAAGCACGCGAACTGGCGCATAAATGATAAGACTTGGGTCAGTAAGCTTTGATGGGTCAAAGGCCTGTGTTCTAATGCCCTCACCGTCCTCTACGAATATTCTGTTACGAGAATTCTCAGAACGTCCCATAATAAAATAGGCAGCGACAGCCTTGGTACCATCTGATGATTTACCAATGACAATGCCTCTGCCCGGATAACTGGTTTCTGATAACTCTTTTGCTAAAGATTTTACTACCATGGGTTCCTCCTTAATACATACAATTTCCGAAAAAATTATAAACGAACCCATAGTCCCATGTCTACTATAAAATTGAATAACTATTCATATACAACAACAGTTATATATGGAAAAATTTACTTTAACACTTAACCCTTAGGTTGTTTTGTTAAATACATTCATCATGTCTGAAGTTGAAACTTCGAATGAACCTTTATTAGTATAAGCCTTACGACCTGTAATATCAGAAAGCTGTGCGCTTGCATATGTGTTGGTCATAGAAGCCTTGGTGGCCACCTGATAAGCATAGCTGCCTGTACCATTAAACAAATCCTTTACGTAAGTCATGTTGGCCTTTTCCTTAAGGAAATCCTCATCAACGTTAAGGTGATTATCCTTATCGATAGAAATACCTGCCTTGCCAAGGGTCTGTGCAGTCTTTGCAGAAATGGTAACCATACCTGCAACCTGAGTAAGGACTCCAGTGCTGCTGTTCTTCTGACCACTATCTACCAAATCATTGTAAGACTCTGTGAACTTCTTGATGGCATCATAAATCTTGTCCTTATCGTAATCAGATGTTACGTTGCCATCCTCATCCTCAGTCTCAACCTTTTCCCAGATACTGTTTTTATCCTTTGCAAGCAGTGCGTCTGCTGCCTTGCTAAGACTTGCTGTATCATTTCTAACTGAGTTGAGATTTGCAGTCTTTTCAGGTGACTTAGAAAGCTTGTCGGTGATGCTATTGCCATCAGCCTCAAGCTTAGTATAGTAAGCCTTAGTCAACTTACCATAAGCACCGGATTTAATTAACGCCAAATCTCCAAGGGAATTGCCCAACCCAAAAGTATTGGTAGTGTTGTTATTGTTGTTACCACCAAATAAAGAGAATATTGAATTGTTTCCGAAAGAATTAATTGTTAAAGACATAAACATCACTCCTTTGATATATAAAATCCGGAACCTCCTTGTTCCTATGCCTAAAACTAAATTATCTTGTGAGGATTGTAATCCCTTCCCACAAGAAATTACACTTATACTTGATATTATATTACTACAGATATGTGAAGTAATAATGAATAAGAACTTACCAGATATTCAAGTTGTGGGTTTTATTGGTGCAAATGAAGGCGCCAATAAAATCTGACTCTCATTTCATTCAAGTCAGACTACTTTCTTGAACTCAGTTCAAGAAAGTATCCTATTACGGAATTAATTAATTCCTACATTCTTACAGGGATATTCTGCTCAGCCAAATATTTCTTCAAGTCCATGATTTCAAGCTCTTTATAATGGAATAAAGAGGCTGCAAGAGCTGCGTCTGCACCACCAATTGTAAGGGCATCAGCAAAATGCTTCTTTTCTCCTGCTCCACCAGATGCGATAACTGGAATATTTACAGCTGAAGAAATCATTGATGTAATTTCCAAATCAAAACCTGCCTTTGTACCATCCTGGTCCATAGATGTAAGGAGAATCTCACCGGCGCCAAGCTTTTCTGCTTTAACAGCCCATTCAACTGCATCTATACCACAATCCAAACGACCTCCGTGCTTGAAAATGTTAAATCCGCTTCCGTCAGCACGCTTCTTGGCATCAATAGCAACTACAACGCACTGGCTACCAAATTTATCGGCGGCATCAGAAATAAGTTTAGGATTGTCTATTGCTGCCGAGTTAATAGAAATCTTATCAGCGCCCTCTCTTAAAAGCGCTCTAAAATCGTCAACTGTACGGATTCCACCACCAACTGTAAATGGAATGAATACCTGCTCTGCCACGCGACGCACCATATCTACCACAGTGTTACGCTGGTCTGAGCTTGCTGTTATATCAAGGAAAACCACCTCATCTGCCCCAGCCTTGTCGTAGGCTGCAGCAATTTCAACAGGGTCTCCCGCATCTCTTAAATCTACAAAATTTACGCCTTTTACAACCCTGCCATCCTTTACGTCCAGGCAAGGGATAATTCTCTTTGTGAACATATCTGTCTCCTTTATCTGCCTTCCCCTGAGGGGAAGGTGATTGATGAAGAGTAATTTCTCCAATATATTTTCCCCTCATCCGGCCTTCGGCCACCTTCCCCCCAAGGGGGGGAAGGCAAAAAATGAGGTTTACTCATAATTAACAATATGGCTGACTGATGAGGGGCTACACCCCTGCAAAATTCTCAAGTATCTTCAGCCCCACCGCCGATGACTTCTCCGGGTGGAACTGGCATGCAAATACATTGTCCTTCTCTACTGATGCATGAATATGGCATCCGTACTCAGTTGAGGCTGTGACAATAGCAGGGTCCTTGGCCTCAAGATAATAAGAATGAACAAAGTAAACAAAGGCACCCTCGTTGATACCCTCAAATAATCTGCCCTTGTTTGGGAAGTCTAAAGAGTTCCATCCGATGTGAGGCACCTTAAGTCCCGGTGCATCAGGGATACGCTTAACCTTTCCCTCAAGGATGTGTAAGCCCTCAACTCCCTGTGACTCTGCACTTTCGTCAAATAAAAGCTGTAATCCAAGGCAGATTCCAAGGAATGGCTTGCCGGTCTGGACGTATTCCTTAATGGCCTTGTCTAGCTCGTATTTCTTGAGATGTCCCATGGCATCAGCAAAAGAGCCGACCCCTGGTAACACCACACGGTCAGCTTTTTCAATTACACTAAAATCCCTGGTGAGGATAGTTTCCTCACCAAGGATTTTGAATGCCTTCTCTACACTTTTAATATTTCCTGCGTCGTAATCAAGTATTGCAATCATAAATCTGGTAAACCTAAGCTTCTTAGCACCTTTCTAAGCTCTATTGTATAGTAATGTCTGTTTGGCTGATTATAAATAGCTAATGCATCGTCTGCTGTCAATCCAAATCTCTCTGAGAGCTGGCTGACAAAGTTCTGGTAATAAGCATCATATTGCTCAGAAATACCATATTCAACTGCATCATCTTTATATTTCTCATAGCGGCCAACGCCCTTAATTAATGAATCCAATGCATAATTGTATCTCTCGTATTGGATAAATGCATTGTACTCATCCTGGCATTGCTGCAAATCAGCCAAGGTTCTGGCCTGATTTCTAAGAAGCAGTACCTTTTCGTCTGTCAAAGAAAAACCATTGACCTTTTCATAAGCACCAATGTAATCACCTGCGGCAAAGAGCTCTTCTGCCTGGGCCACGTGACGCTTCAAACCTGTAAAGGTCATTCCAACCATAACCACACCAATTATTGATATAGATAATACCAAAAATGTTGCAATAATGGAAATAGGAATTTTTGGAGAATTATCTGGCTCCTTTGGTTTCTTCTCTTTTTTAGGCTTTGGCTCCTTAGGTGGTTTAGGAGGTTTCTCCTTCTTCTCCTTCTTAGGCTTTTCCTTCTTTTCTTTTTTCTTTTTCTTTTTGTCCTCTGGAGCTTCTGCACCTTCAGGAACTATTGGATTGCCATCCTCGTCGTAGGTAATCTCTACTGTGGCTGCAGCCTTCTTGGCAGCCTCCGCCTCGGCCTCGGCTATATCATCCTCATCAGGGGCACCAAACACAATAAGTGCCAGCTTTGCTAAAAAGCCTCCCTTCTTGTCGCCCTTGGCCTTTTTATCTTTCTTTTTCTTGCGACCTTTCTTGCCAGATTCTTCATCGGCTGAATCTCCCTCCTCGGCAGATTCATCAATCTCAGCGCCTTCTTCAGCGCCTTCCTCGTCGCCATTTAAAATAGACTGAATATCAAGTAAATCTTCGTCGTCACCATCTAAAATATTATCTAAATCTAAATCACCCTCACCAGATAAATCAGGCTCCTCGCCGTCGCCAAATTCCAAATCATCCAAGGCATCCATTTCATCTGGAAGAAATTCCTTCATGGAATCATCTAAAGGATCATCCTCAACTTCACCTGTAGCATCATCCAATGAAAATCCAAAATCATCTGAAGAGTCCTCATCTGCAGTTTCTGATGACATATCAAGCAAATCATCTAATGACAAGCTGTCGTCATCTGACTGTTCACCTTCATCATCCTCCTGTAAAAATGCAGACAAATCAATCTCCTCATCCTCATCTGGAAGGGAAATTGGCTCATCTCCAGTAATGCTGCTAGCAGGACTTTCTTCAGAAGCTGATTCTATATCAAAAAGATTCTCCTCAGCTGATTCTTCATCAGGTATATCTTCAGGTTCCTGAACTTCAACTGATTCCTCTTTAGAAGTGCTTTCCTCGTCTAACTGACGCTTTGCATCGGAAACTTTATTATTAATGTTATCAAGCAAAGCATCTACAACATTTTCTGAATCCGGAAGCTCACCAGTCTCCTGGAATCTTCTTTCTTCGTCATCTATCTCCTGCTCAAAAGCGGAAATAAAAGCATCTACATCGTCTGTGTCTAACTCTTCTTCGAATTGGCGCAAAAAATCCTCCTCAGAAAGAACCTTCCTGAGGTAAGGATGTGAGCTTTTAGTCTGTGCCTGTTGTACGTCGATACCAGTAGCTGTAAAGAAATCCTCATCAGGAGCCACAGCTTTGCGGCTCTCAACCACCTGACGAGATTTTCTCTCAACGTCTTCTTGTACCTGTTCTGCATCAGTCTTAGCCTTGTTTATTGAATTAAGTAGTCCATCTAAGTAGTCCTCTGACTGAGACATGGTTATCCCCCTTATTTAATAAAGGGGCATGCTAAGCACACCCCATTAATCTTATAATTTATTTGCCGTTTCTAGAGTCCTCGTATTTAGCTACAAGATCATCAACCACAGCAATCAATTTGCCGATTTCTGGCTTTGTAAGCTGTGCGTCAGCACCAAGGCTTTCGCCTTTACGTCTAATCTCTTCATTGATAAGTGATGAGAAGATAATAACTGGAATATTCTTAAGTGTGTCGTTTTCCTTTACAAGCTTGCAAAGTCTGTGTCCATCCATGAGAGGCATTTCGATATCAGTAATAATAAGGTGCACATCGTCAAGAACTGTGCCGGCCTTTTGATATTCGCAAAGCTTATCCCATGCTTCCTGTCCATTCATGTTTACATTAAGTGAAGAGTAACCTGCCTTCTTTAAGCACTCTACGATAAGCTTTGAAAGAAGTGGTGAATCCTCTGCAAGCATGATAGGTGATTTACTTCTATCTCTCGTCTGATAGTCATCCATATCAGAAACCTTAAGACCAGTCTCTGGGTTGATATCAGTAACAATCTTTTCAAAATCAAGGATAACAACAAGTCTATCCTCTAACTTGATAACACCTGTTGATACGCCTGACTCATCAGAGCTTATTGTTGCATCTGGCTTTATAATGTCTTCCCAAGATACACGATGAATTCCAAGTACCTCATCAACATGGAACGCTGTGTTCAAGCTGTTGAAGTTGGTAATGATAAACAAACCATCGTTTTCAGGCTCTTCTGTAATATTCAAACATTTGCGAAGAGAAATGACAGAAATCATAATATCTCTAGGCATGAAAATTCCTTCAATACATGGGTGAGCATTAGGCAATGGAGTAACCTGTTGATATAACAAAATCTCCCTAATCTTAGCAACGTTGATGCCATAGAAATTCTTGCCAACCTTGAACTCAAGTACCTCAAGTTCGTTAGTGCCCGATTCCAATAAAATATTAGTATCCATGCAAATCTCCTCTCACTAATAAATCAATATTTGATTTATAATTTTGTCCCTCTTGTTGTGTCGCCGTTAGCAACAAAAAGTGCTAACGATGATATATTATCAACTGACGAATTACTGCACAAGAACACCAGCACTAAGTTCTTGCTATCACCAGCTGCCAGTATACCATCAAAATTCGCTAGGTCATTTGATAATGGTGTAAACTGTGTCGATGACTTTTCCTTGCCATTTACGGATAGGCTATAGCTGTTTCCTTTATATTTAGAAAAATCAATAGAGCTGTCTGTTGTATTAGTGGCTTTTAAGTTTAGCACCACGTACTGCTTGCCCTTTGACTCGGTCAAGATAAAGCTTGATGAAGCCTTGTACTCAGGCGAAACCTTAAAATCAATCAACTCAAATTCAACCCCTTCTATATTTATAGCAGAAGTCAATGAATAACTTGTGTCCTCAGAAGGATTAGCCGCTTCCTCCTGAACTTCCTCTGCTGAAGGAGTAATAGGTTGACCAGTCTCTGGATCCACCTCAACCTCAGGATTTTCTTCCTGAATGTCATTTGATTCTTCTACTTCGACCTTTTGTACATCCTCAAGTTCTCCCGGCTTAACTCTAGCATTTGCAATGCCAGTAGTTTGGTTCTTATTGAACTTGGAAACGGTCTTTGAAGCATATAATGTAATGATAGCCTCCTCTTCCGTGGTCATGGTGTATAACGCTTCGCCACAACCTGTGAAAGAAATGGAGAAAAGCAACACACAAAATAAAAGTAAATTTCTTTTAATTTTCATGTCTGCTCCCTGTAAAATAAACTAATCATTAATGGTATGTTAGCATTAATATGTGTATTGTTCAACAGAAAAAATCAGAAAATTCTATGAATTTTTGTTGATTTTTGTATCTTTTGCCAAGGACAATTCAAACCAAAATTCCACACCATTTTCTTGATTTTCCACACCAAACTTTTCATGTAGCAAATCCATTGTAGCTTTAACAACCGAAAGACCTATTCCACTTCCGCCATATTCGCGGCTGCGGGCCTTATCAGCCTTGTAAAACTTCTCCCAGATTCGCTTTATATCCTTCTTTGCAATGTTATTTCCTGAATTGAATACACTAATTCGAACTTTTCCTTTTTTTACAAAATCATAACGAACATTGATAATGTTCTCGTTCAAAACATAGTGAATAGCATTGCTTATAAAGTTGGTAATAACCTGCTCCACCAAGAATTCATCGGCGTGAACAATACAATCCTGTTTATTAATAAACGAATAGGTAATTCCCTGCGCTTCAAAATTAATCTTGTTGCTATCAACTACACTATCGATCATCTCGGTAACGTTAAAGTCAACCAAATCCATATTCATCTGGCCAACCTCAAGCTGGTTAAGAATCAGCATTTCTCGAACCAGACGGTTCATCTTGTTGGCCTCGTCGATGATGATATCCAGATAAATCTGGCGACTGTTTTCATCATCCATTATGCCTTCCTGCAAGCCCTCAGCATAGCCTTGGATAAGGGCAATTGGAGTCTTAAGCTCATGGGAAACATTTGAGACAAATTCCCTTCGCATATTCTCCGTTTCTTCCTTTAATTCCAAATCGTGCTTCAAGCTTTCGTTAGCCTGTTGCAGCTGCTCAATGGCTCGTTTAAGAGTTGTTGCCATTTCATTAACATGCTCTCCTAAGTCGTCCATCTCGTTGTATATGGCCTGAGGCTTGTATTTCACCTCAAAATCAAAATCAGAGATACGCTTAGTTATATCAATTATCTTGAAAAGTGGCTTTGAGAACCATGAAATTGCAAAATGACTCATACCAATGCTTAATACTATAGCTATTAGCGCCATATACATGAAAAAGCTATTGGTAACAGCCGCATTCTTTTCTAAGGAAGCCACTGAACTTTTCATAAAAATAGTATTTCCGTCAGGAAGAAGCCCTAGGAGAACCATATATACGTCCTCAGAGCCTGGATATTTTTGAGTAAAAATCGTGTAGTCGTCTGTTTTTGTAATTAGCTTAATGGGTTCTTTATTAGAAAGCCTTGAATAATTAAGCTGACCAACTAGCAACTTTGAATCAAAGTTCGTAGAAACAAGTGCTTCGCCACTAGAGGAGGTAATAATTCCAGAAACAGAATAGAAATCAAAAAGTGATGCTGTCTCTGACATATTACTATCGCCGTAAAGCTTGCCTTCATCGCACCTAGTAGATATTTTATTGTAGAGATTTTTTAAATCTGAACGTTTTTCAAAAATATAATAATCGCCTAAAAAGCAAGATGATAGCACGCTAATCACTGTTAGCGAAGCAAGAATGATTGCGGCTATCAATCCCACAATTTGGCGATTAAGTTTGTTAGACCTTTGCGTCGACTTCAAATTTATACCCCATGCCCCAAATAGTCTTAATGTAATTTCCCTTATCATCAAGCTTGCTACGAAGCTTCTTTACATGGGTATCTATGGTTCTGGCATCCCCAAAATAGTCATAGTCCCACACATGATTGAGAATCTTTTCTCTAGAAAGAGCAATGCCTTCGTTGTTGATGAAATAATATAGTAACTCGAATTCTTTGACAGAAAGCTCAACAGGGTTTCCATCGTTGGTAGCAACATGTGCATCAACGTCAAGCTGGATACCACCTGCTTCCACAACCTTTTTGCCAAGAGAATCGTCTGAGCTTCTACGAAGGACAGCATTTACTCTCGCCATAAGAATCTTTGGAGAAAATGGCTTGTTAATGTATTCATCTGCTCCCAGCTCGAATCCATTAAGAACGTCATTCTCTTCGCCCTTAGCTGTTAGCATCAATACAGGAATGGAAGATGTTTCTCTAATCTCTTTAAGTACTGCGAAACCATCTACCTTCGGCATCATAACGTCTAATATGATAAGCGAAATATCGCTATCCATATAAAACATATCCAACGCCTGCTCCCCGTTCTCTGCTTCAACTACCTCGTAATCCTCTCTTACCAAGTAATCCTTGATAAGTTTCCTCATACGGCTTTCGTCATCAGCCACAAGAATTTTGTTTTTAGACATAACACCAACCCCATCCTTGAAATAATTTTTTAGTTGTTCTCTATATCACCAATCGACTTCTCTCGCTCATCAAGCTCTCGCTCTCTATCATTAAGCTCCTTCTCCTTCTGCTCAAGCTCCTGCTTCCAAGAAGAAAACTCGTTGGTAATAGACTCTTTGTAATTGAGTATGTTTGGGCTGTTTATAGTGGAATTGATATAAAACATGCCGCATACACACACCAATAAAGTAAGACTGATAATCAATAAAATACTATTAATTACCCTAAGCCTGTTGTACTTGGAATCCGGATGAGAATATCCATCTCGCTTTTGAGGTACAACCGACCTGTTTACGACATCTTTTGACTCTGAAGTAGTCTGGCTATCATCAGCTGACTTGTCATCATCAGAATCAAGACTATAAACCTCTGGAATATCCGATGGACTAAAAGTACCTGAATCTAGAAGATTCTGCCTAAGCTGATTTAAAAACCCCATCCCAATATCAGTAGAAAACAATCGCTGATTAAGAAGCTTCTTGTATACAGTAAGCACTCCATTCTCGTCGGCATTTTTCAACTGGCCGATGACATACTCAACTGCTTTGAGCTCTTTGGCTGCCTTTTTGGCACTATTCTCATCATCGAAGATATATCCACCAATATTATATTTAGCCATAACTTTCCTTTTTGAATCAATTGTATAAGATTATTTTAGCAATTTAGTTCACAAAAATCTAGAGTATTGAAGTATTATTTGATTTTTATTCTATATAATCCACAGATGGAAATTATCACACCTGCCAATGTAATAAGTGTTGCAAACCATAGAGCCACGCTGATGTTGATGACGCCAATAATCATTCCGCCCAAAAGGCTACTAATCAGATTGCTGACAGTAATTGCGATAGTGACAAAGGCTTGGCCCTTAACGGCATTTTTAGCATCCATAATCTCATCAACATAGTGAACGGATGCCGGAATGAATAGTGCGAAGGCTCCAGCCTGAAAAATCATACTAAAGTAAAGCATTCCCACCGTATTGGCTATTGCTGTAAAGAATATTTTAATTAGGAAAAATACTCCGGAAGCTGCAAGCAAATCTCTAGTCCTAAATCTATCCTTAAGCTTGTTAAAGAAAATCATTGCAGGAAGCTCCAAAATGGCAGCAAATGCAAGCAAACCGCCATTGTCCGCCTCATCCCCTCCTGCATATGTTGTAATCTCATAAATAAATGTATTAATCAATAGATGCCCGAAAATAAAGCAAACCACACCCAGCAAGAAGACGAAAAACATCTTGTTCTCACTAACAAATGTCTTGATTCCTTTAATACTAAAGGTGTCATCAGTGTGCCTTGCTTCAAATGGATCAAAGCCACCATCAACGTTTACGCCTGATTTTTTAAGCTGAAATGTTATCCATAAAATGGCAAAAATGAAAAGTCCTGTGCAAATGAAGCCAAAACATGGTGCCACATTTGGAGACAAATGCTTCATAAGTGTTCCAGCCAAAAGGCTCATCATAAAAAAGCAGAAAGAGCCACTTGCTCTAGCAACACCAAAGTTCATCTTGATTCCATGGTCCTGGATGTAAAAGTTTAAAGAATTCAAAAATGGCTGCATTACTGTTGCCACCATTACTCCTACTAAGAACGAAAGCCCTGTAATAAAGTTCGACTCTCTCGAGCCAATTCCAACGAGCAAATCAACTCCAAGAATAATACCAAGAACAAACAAAACATCTATCACATTAATTCTTGGAGAATTATCTACCTGAGTTGATATTATCTGCTGGATAAATGCTGCAAAAAAATAAGCAAAAGCAAACAAAAATCCTATAGATACAGGTGGGAATCCCTTATTAGATAGGTAAGCATTGCCCATGCTGATACAACAGCAAACTATCATCCAATAAAGTCCTTGAGCCACAATATATCCCACATTACATCTAAATTCTAATGATTCTTTAAACTTCTCTATCATGATGCCTCCTTAGTATATGTAGTAACTATATGAACAATATCTAATATGTTGTTGAAATCGAGTTTATATAATACAATTATAGGACAAGTTATTGTACCAGAAAGGATAATGTTATGTTTAAGAAATTATTAAAAGCTATTCTACTATTTTTCCTTGCTTTAGTGCTAATAGTAGTAGGCTATGTTGCCTATCTGTTCTTAAGCTACCATCGTATCGATGACAATACCAAGACAGATATAGCATCAATCGGCTCACCTGAGCCTCAGATTAAAGCAGGTCAAGAATATCGCATTGCTTCTTCTAATGTGGGATTTGGCGCCTACTCCGATGATTATTCATTCTTTATGGATGGCGGCACAGAATCCTGGGCATTTTCTAAAGAAGCAGTTAACGACAATATAAATGGTTCCATTGACGTCCTTTCAGACATCAATCCTGACCTTATGATACTTCAAGAAGTGGACATTGACGCTACCCGAAGCTATCACGTGAATGAAAAGGATTTGATACTTGATGGCCTTTCTAAAAAAGGTTTTAACAATATCAGTAATACATTTGCACTAAACTATGACAGTGGCTTTTTATTCTATCCATTTAATCAGCCTCACGGCAAAACAAAGGCTGGATTACTTACAGTGTCAGACTTCGAAATAAAGGAAGCAACACGTCGCTCCCTCCCAATCGAGGAAGGCATTTCAAAGTTCATTGACCTTGACCGTTGCTACAACAAATCCATTATCGATATGGATAACGGCAAGAAGCTTGTGCTCTACAATGTGCATTTATCTGCTTACACAACCAATCCTGAGACCTCCAACAATCAGGTCAAATTGCTTAACGAGGATATGGCCAAAGAAGCAGCTGCAGGCAACTACGTAATCGCAGGTGGTGATATGAACAAAGATGTCTTGATAGACTCAGCAGCATATTTTCACACAACAGGTACGGAAAACTGGGCCAAGCCATTTCCAGAAGATTACTTAAGTGCCGGACTAAAGCTAGTTAAACCAGTTGACGAGGCGAACCCTATACCATCTTGCAGAAACGCTGACAAGCCATATGCCGATGATTCATTTGTAATCACAATCGATGGCTTTATCGTCTCTGATAATGTGGAGATAAAGGCTGCAAACGTTTATGACAACCAGTTTAAGTACTCTGACCACAATCCAGTCTATATGGACTTCGTATTGAAATAATTAAGCTTTTCGCTTGGAATTTCTCGAACTAGTTCCACAAAGCTTATCAACTGATTTGATGATTTCCTGAATCTCAGGTAGGTAGTGCTCATGCTCAGTCATGAGCCTATCTATTTCATCTCTTTCTTCTTGAACAATTCTACGGTGATCGTCTAAGCGGTCACGAATCTTCTTGCGACGCTGCACAAGTCTATGTCTACAGTCAGCCATGTCCTGCTTGTCCACAAGAGCATTTACCTGATTAAGCCAAATCTTGTCGTCAGCAAGCCCAAGGCTTCCTAGAATTCTCTCCAGCTTACCATTATAAAATTCCAAATCGTCGTTGTGTTGAATATACCTTTGCTGGTCTCTCACTTTGTCGGAATATTGCTCCCAGATATACTGTAACTCCGCTGAGTTCTTAACGTGGTACTTGTCCTTTGAATACTCCACACTGTTGGTGACATTCACATATTTCATACGCTCAACATTAAGCATGCTAATAGCTTGATTTAGGTGAACAAGGGCGACACGATTATCCCTAGTGATAGTGTTTTGTCTAAGGAAAATAATAAATCCACTTGCTGCACAGATAAACAACACTATAAAAGCCCACAAAGATACATCAGCTTTGAAATTGTTGTAGACCAAAATCAGCAAAAATAACAGAGTTGTAAATGAAACCAAAATCGCCATGGCCATGCGCTTAAAGAGCTTGTTTTGAGATGAAAGGTCCTCTCTTTCAATTTCCCATCTACTCTTTTCCCCTTCCAAATATGAAAGGTTGCGCTTTAGCTTGGACTGATATATCTCGTCTGACCTAAAGCGATTGATTATATCTGGCATATCTTCTTCCTCGGAAGAAATAACCTCAAACTGTTCCTCAGAAATATTACGAGTGATTGTTCTGGCATCTAAAATATTGCGTTCCAATTCGCATATACGTGCCGCAGTGTTACGAAGCTCCTTTGCCTCGTTCTTTGGCAAATTCTCGATTGCCTTGATATCGTTAAGATACCTTGTAACAACGCGATACTCGGTCTTTTGCCTTTCCATCTCCTTGGTAGAAGAAATAATCTGCTCACAGGAATCCAAAATATACTGCTCAAGCTTTTTAGGATCCTCCCAGCTGTCAATTCCTTCTATCTGATTATATACGCGATTAAATGCGTCATCGATTTTGGCTGCTCTAAGTTCTTTTTTCTTTTTACGATTTGTAAAAATTCCCATAGATATTCTCCCCAAAATTAGATTCTACAAAGTTTAATGTATTCTTCTTTCCAATTTGAGATAACGTTTTTAATTGTCTCTTTGGATTCTGCGCTGTTACCATCTGAAAATACAAGTCCATTTATGGCACTGTCAAATCCAACTATATTTTCATTAGACGATGCATTGGAAACAATCTTTAGGACCTCGTCCACATCGTCCTTGGAAACCTGATATTTGTTAACGAACTCATCAAAAGCTGTCTTATCACCACTGCATCTAGTTGCATAAAGCAAGCAAAACAAAGTCTGCTTCTTTTGATTCTTCTTGTAGCCTTCATCAAAGCATCTGCAGGCCTCATCGAAAAAGAAAAGCCTTGCAAAAGCAACTCCAAGATTGTGGTAAACATCGCCTTCCACAACTCTTGGCAAGTCTCCCACCACATCATCGGAAAGCAAAGTCTCATACTCGTAGATAGCATCAACCAACTTTTCTGATGCAATAAGCCTATCAGCTCTAAGCTTCTTTCGCTCAGCCTCAGACTTGTTCTCGAAGGTGGATATAATACCAAGCAAATCCTTTATCTCCTTGTTGGATGCGTAGCCATTGGCATTTAAAATGTGACCAACAAATATATGCAAAGGCGAATTGTTTTGAACCAATCCCATAAGCTCAGTAGATAGCTGAGGCATCTTAAGCTCTCGACCAATCCAGTTACAAAGCTCAGCACTCATCATCTTGGTAGAAAGCAGATATACATTGTTGAGCATGTAATAGCTAAGCTCCTCTAAAGAGTAGACATTAAGGGATGCCTCCTCAATATAGTAAGGACTGGCGGCTATTGAGTTTTTGCAGTAAATTAATGTACTCATATAAACCCTACTTTAAAGAAATAGTATGTTCCCAGCATTTGCCGGAAGATGGAGAAATCTCTCCAAAGCCTAAATCCGTAATTACGATAGCCACCGCAACATCGGAAACAGGACTTGCCTCTATGCGAAGCCTTGTAGTGCGATTCTCTCTAGGCGGCATATCTGATAGTTCTAGAACCTCTGTGTGAGCCTCCCTAGACTCAGGTCGTTGGATATAGAACTCGATTTCCGGCTCCCCGTCAAGGATAACCTCGCACTCTCCCTTAACATCGTACCAGCTTTCGCCAGCATCTATTAAAGTGAAAAATTTCATTACATTATTTTCTAAAATCTTAATAGAAAGATTAAGCTTTAAATCATTGTCGCCAATATAGATAAACGGCCAGTCTCTCTTGCCATCCTTGGTATAGCCAGCATAGCAAGCTCCCTTTGAGTAAAGGTTCTTTCCAAGAAATACTTTGCGGCCTTTGCAAAGTCTGGTAAGACTAGACTTCATCCACTCACCATCAAAACCATTTCCCACTAGATAAACCGATGAAAAAAGATTACTTCCAAAGGTATCAGCAATTATCCTGTCAAAGGCTTCATCCCTGTTGTCGCCAAGGTCGCCGTGATTAACCACATCAAGGGTAATAAGCTGCGGTCTGGTGGTCTGGTTGCGATTGAGCACACAAGAAACCATATTGGAACCACTGTAATCAAAAAGTGCCACATTGTACAAAAACAGCTCTGGCTTTTGAGAAAGTGCATAGTGATAAAAGCACTCGTTTCTATCTATAAGCATTAGCCTGTCGGCAGGAATAGAAAGGCTTGAAACAATGTAATTCATAAGCTCCATCACTTCAAGGTTGACCTGTTCCACACAGATAATAAGCTTTTCGATATCACCAAGGGCTGCCATGGGACCAGGAATTGAAAACAGCTTATTGAAATATATAACCATCAACTCTCTGGCCTCGTAGCCTGTTCCATCCACAAAGACCTCTTCATTTAATAGGGCCTTCTGGAATAAATCCTCCACAAGCTCAGCTTCCTTTAATCGGCTCTTCTTAATGGCATCATCGCCAAAAAACCACTGCCCCACGCCAACTCGCTTGGCAAGTTCCGTAGGTATAGAGTAATTCTCCTCGCCGAGAATGGTACTAACTGTAACCGGCTCTTCCATATTTGATTTGTAAATGCTAAGCACTGTTTGGTTCTTATTAATATCTATGCCAAGATATGCTCCATCAGAACTACTCATATTGCCCCTCTAAACTAAACTGTAGTAAATAAACTTTTGGTAACTGCATCAAGCCCCTGATACCTTTTGGCATCAGCTGCAAGCTCGGCGTAGTCGTTGTATAAAAGACTTCGGGAAATGTTGTTCATCAAAGCGAATCTACCCTGTGAAACATCATTTTCCTGACTCATTACCATGGTATCCTTCTTAAGAGGATCCTCAGAAAGCTCGTCACAATAAATCTCGTAACGAAGCTCATCGCCAAAGAACAGGATGAACTGCTTGACGTAAAGGCCGTCGTACATTTCTATCATATCCTCTTCCTCTGGGTCATTTCCGTTGATTGCATAAGTAATCACAACGGATTTACGTTTTTCTGTATTAATCTCGATAAACTGCTTGTCATACAAGTGATACTTGATTTTCAGCCTCTCATCACAGTTTGCAAAGAAACCAAAATATTGATTTCTAAGAATGGCATCTGCCAAAAGAGCATCCAACATATTCATGTCATCCTCATCTAATGACTTTGAAGTACATAAATACTTGAGAAGCGCAATCCTCATGCTCTCGTTGACATTAAGTGCCTTCTTGTATCGATTATAGATATATGCAAATATCTCCTCAGGAATCTGTACATCCTTTGAAAGATACTCGTGAGCTTGGTATGTAAGGAACGCCTCCACAATCATCTTGTTGTTGCGACGAGAAATGTAAGCATCAAAAACTTCCATTATTCCCTCACAAAGGAAATCTCGATAAAGCACCTGAGTAATAATGCGCTCAGCAAACTCAACAATATCATCCCCACGTTCATATGCCTCCTTAAATAAAGGCATCATTGAATCTGTAGGCCCTACGTAAAAACGAATTAGATAATGCAATATATCTGAGGCCAAATAGCCGTCAGCCGCAAGCTTTGCGCACATGACAATAAGGAAGTCATCCGGCTCATCAGGTGTCTCGTTAATAAAATACTGACAAATCTTTCTAGTAACCTCAGGCTTAAGCTTTGTGGCGTTGGTATTCTTAAGCATGTAAAATGCCTCGTCGTATTTGCTTCTAAGTACAAACACCTCAATAACCGCCGCAACAACCTCAGCCTTAAGAGACTTTAAGTCCGCCTGATGCATAAAGTGCTTTTCGATAATGGACTCCTTGTCGTGAAACTTAAGTACATCAATTATCTTTGGATACAAAGTGCACAGATAATCAGGTGAAATCTGTCTTGAATCCAAAAGCATCTCAGCAGCCTCAACATCAGCCTCCGTAGACTGCGACATATCGGTCTTGCTACTAAAATCAGAAAGAGCAAAGGACATGTTAAGTGATGTCAGGCTCTTAAGGTTGTCCATGTAAGAGCCTGCATCCAAAATGTCCTCTATAAAATATGCAGAATCATCCACATACAAATAGCCATCGTCCGTCTCTAAAAATACCACTGGCTGACTGCCTATGTATGGCACATACGCCTTGTGATTAGAAACATTGGCAATAGTAGGCGCCTTAAATTCCTCGTGATACAAGAAAATCCTGCGAACATTGGAGCTTATGACAGCAACCTTTTTCTTGAATACAAGCTCTGAAATAAGGCGAGCCACCTCTTTATCAAAGATACCCAGCTCCATAAGACGCTGATAGCAAACAGCCAAATTGTCATCGAGTCTGCCAAGCTTAAGCTGCTCTAAAGCAAAGGTCTCGATAGCCGACTCGTAGTGCTGATAAGTGTTGTTATCGTCATTGCGATGCAAAATAATATTGGCGTATAGTAGCGCCTTTTTCTCGTAAGACAAGTCGTTGTTGTACTTGAAAAACATTGTCAAAATCTGTGGCAGCTTATCCACTGAGTATTCAGGAAGGGCATCCATATATGCCTCAAAGATACCTGACACATGCAAGTTGGCATCAATAGCCATCTGAAACCACTTAAGGAATCGCTCATCAGTATATGGCGCCTTTAGCAAATAAGTAACTATAGCTAAAAGCAGCTTCAAATCTGGATATGCCTCGTAGCAGGCATCCAAAATAGAAAGCATTCTAAAATCAAACTTGCGCTCAGTCTCAAGGACATGAACCATCTGCAAAGCAATCTCTCTAGTGATGGCGCCACGCTTCTTGGCCCAGTTTAAAATCTTGATTGTAAAATCATCTAGGCAATTGATAAGGTATGGATCCTGGATAAAAATATAGTAAGCCTCAATGTATAAAAGGGGCGAATCCCAGCCATCCATTATCCAATCAGTAATATCTCTAAGCTTTGCTGTAGGATTCTTTAAATATTCCCTTCGAAGGAAAAGCAAAAACCAGAATATCCTAACATCATTAGGATGCTCTCTAAAGATGGCCTCGATATTGGCAGTGAGCCTGTCAACATAGTCCTCCTCCCTTTCAATAAGGGTGCAAATATAAAGCAGAAATGCCCACTCGGCACTGCCCTTGTCCTCGATGGTACGCTTCAAATCTTGGATTATCCAAAGAGCTTCCTGCTTTTGATTGTTGGTAACGTAAATCAACGCCTTCATCAAGTGCACGAAATTATCGTACGCTCCATTAGGATTGACGGCATTTTCAATGGAATCAATAATCTCAAGAGTCCCCTTGCACCACTGGCCAGTAGAAATATTTCTAAGTCTAAAGTCCTCATACATGCGGCAAGCCTTAAGTACCAAGAGATTCTTGCTGTGATTCTCGCTCTCGAGGGTTGCCCCCTCTTTGAGTGTAGATGCAACAATATTAATTTCCTTATGAACATCTCTGTAGTCAAAGGAAATCTTGGCGTAGTTTAGTCCGGCGTGCATCTTTTCCTTGTGAACGTAATAGTTCATGGTAAAGATTGAACCCAAAAAGAAATCAGATGTAATGTGGCTCTTTTCAATTGAGATAAAGTCCGCATCACAGGAAACACTGATATCGATATAGCCCCAGGTAGAACGGGTAATCTCCACCTCGCCCTTGAGGTTCTCATCCACCTCGTAGTACTTGTGGTAACCCTCCTTAACATCGAAAGTCATCTGTGGCTTTAGGCCGCAGGAAACCAGAAACTCATCTACATTTATAGCTGCAATAGGTGCAGCCTTAAAGCCTCTGTAAAGAAGCCTAGTACGCTTGTCTAATCCAGAAATAAAATCTGCAAAACGATCCGAATAAAATACTGCGACAGCCTCTGAAAACCTGCTCTGGGCAAGGTCGGCAAAGTCCTGCAAAGAGGTAATCTCGCCAGTGGTAGCCACAAGGGAACGTCGCGTGTAAGTAATAGAAAATGGAATGTACTTCTCCTGACCTACAACTACAACGATAAAATCGCCTGATAGTCCCTCTCCAGCCTTAAAGCTGTAGTCATCAATCCTGTAGTCAATCTTGATATTGAGGCCATCAAACAATGGATTGTCAATCTTGACATATGGGTTGTTGCAATAAACAACGCCACGAATCTTGATACCATTGGTGCTCTTAAAGCTGATTGAACCAGAAAAGCTATCACCAACAAAGCAGGTCTCTTCAATCTGCTGTGTCTCAAACTCTATATTAGGTTTTAAGTCGTCGAATTTATCCTCTGAAATCCGATAGATTCTTTTTCTCAAAACATTACCCTCGTATATCTTGTATTTTTACAGAATATCTGCACAGTAATCCTAGCGTATTCACAATTGATTATAGCACAACATCTTGTGTTTTCAAACGATATAAATAACAATATCCGCAAATTTCCTAGTACGTTATATTGCCCCTAATTGTCTTCATGTTACATTCATCAAGTGTAATTTAGAAAATAATTATCCCTAGAAATTTACATACTTAGATGCTATAGTTATTAATAATTGCAAAACACTTACTCCAAGGAGGCTTTCATGATAAAGCATAAGGATCATTTTCACGGAAGTGATTTAGAAAAAATAGAACAAATCTACGGTATTAAAAAGGAAGATATCATTAGCTTTTCTGCCAACGTCAATCCGCTTGGCATTTCTCCAAAGCTAAAGGAAGGTATCGCTGCAAACATCGACTGCATTACCACTTATCCTGACCGTGATTACCTGCAGCTTAGAAAGTGCATCGCTGACTACTGCACCACTGAGTCCGACAACATTATTGTAGGCAATGGCTCAACTGAGCTTATTTCCCTGTTTATCCAGATTCAGCGACCAGCCAAGGCACTCATTCTCGGCCCTACATATTCAGAGTACGAAAGAGAAATCGCTTTAGGCGGCGGCAAGACAATCTATTATCCTCTTCGTGAGGAAAATGATTTTGTTTTGGATGTCAATCATTTCATCAGCAAGCTTTCAGAGGATATCGATATGCTTGTTATATGTAATCCAAACAATCCTACCGGCACTGCCATCAACAAGCAGGACATGCGCAAGATTCTCGACGCCTGCAAGGAGTGCGATATCTTTGTAATGGTTGATGAGACTTATGTTGAATTCGCCGAAAACATCGATGAAATTTCATCTGTAAGCCTTACAAGGACTTACACCAATATCGCTATACTTCGCGGCACCTCTAAGTTCTTTGCAGCACCTGGTCTTCGCCTCGGTTATGCAATCTGCTCCAACACAGATTTGATGCAGACCATGAATCAGCGCAAGGACCCTTGGTCAATTAACTCAATAGCAGTTATTGCAGGTACACTTATGTTTTCCGACAAGGAATATATCCACGCTACAAGGAACTTAATCGCTAAGGAGCGAAATCGTCTATACGATATTTTTGCAAAGAGTAAAAGATTTAAGCCATTCAGGCCTCAAGGCAATTTTATGCTTCTTAAAATTGTGCAGGACGGCATCACTAGTGGCGAATTATTTGATAGATGTATTCGTAAGGGACTTATGATTAGAGACTGCTCTACTTTCCCATATCTAGGGGATAATTACATTAGATTTTGCTTTATGAATCCTGAAGATAATGATAGACTTGCAGAAACACTTTTGTACTAGAAAAACTATAGAAACTAAGGGCCAGGGTAGTCTAGACCACCCTGGCCCTTGAAAAATTACTTCTTCAACCAAATATCCAAATCTACATTTCCCTGAATTCCATTGACTCTACCTGATTCAGAGTACTGCCAGAGGTTATATTCGTATGGCCAATAAAATTCTTTGGTATATCCCGCAAACCACTTTGGATAATCCGTAAGCTTAGTCAAATCCAAAAGCATAGCGCCCATTTCTGTATTGTGATAAAACATAGGCTCGTAGCCCGCGGACTTTACCATATTCAAAAACTCAATTGTAAAATTGGTTCTGTCTTCTACGGTTAAGCTATTGGTTCTAGCCTGACTGTCGCTAACCTTTTCCACATCAAATACTATTGGAAGCTCTAGGGTGTAGCCCTCCAAAAGATTGAGTACAGTGGAAGCTTCCTCCTGAATCTCCTCTTTGGTGATGGCCTGTGAGAATACGTATACGCCAACATCCAAACCAGCAGCATGGGCTCCCTCGATGTTTTCTATACATTTTTCATCAACAACAAGCTTGCCTGTGCCATAACCTCTATAAAGGGCGCGAACAAAAACAAACTCCACTCCATCAGCAGCTACCGCTTCCCAGTCTATGTCGCCCTGGTGTGATGAAACATCTATGCCAAACTTAGACTCAACCTTACCGTTATTTACATAACTGTATCTGCCAGTGGTCTCATCCTCCTGAAGGCTTTTAATATCATAATTATTTCTTGAAAGTTCGTTGTTAATAGGTACGAAATTGTACTTTGAATTGGCGGAAAATACGATATGTTCTGGATATAATGACTTCAATACCGATACTAAAGTCTTTCCGCTTTCGAGAGAATTCTTGATAGAATCCAACAGCTTTTTGCGACTATCATACCTAGCCTCATTTACAAGACTATCAACCTCTTCCTTGCTGTAAGTCTTCTGAAATGGAATATGGGCATGATTATCTGTATCTGTCACCACATAGATTACCCCCACGCCAACGAGGGTAAATATAATCGATAATATCGATGTTAAAAAGTATTTTGTTCTTCTTTTCATCCTAAATTTTTAGTGTCATATCACTCAAATCCCCGATTTGCTTACGATACCACACAATTCCTTTCCATTCTCCAAATTTGTATCCAATGTCAGTAAAGTGGCCCACCCTTGTGTATCCGAGCTTTTCATGAAATGCGATGCTTGCCTGATTGGTATCGGTAATAACTCCATACATGAACTTGTATCCCATGTGAGATAATCTCTTTTCAAGCTCTAAATATAAAGCCTTTCCAATGCCAGACTGCTTTGGCGTATCAGGCGCTAAATATATGGTAGATTCTACAGCAAACTTGTAGGCGTCATGATGTCTAAGCACTCCGCCATAGGCCATGCCAATTACCTTTCCGTCCTCATCACAGGCAACTATATAAGGATATGATTGCTTAGTTGTCTCAATGGACTTTGCATAATCCTCTACAGATGGATTGACCTCTGAAAAGGTAACAAAGGTATTGTCTACATAGTATCCATATATATCGTGAATAGCCCTTGCATCGCTAGTCTTAGCATCTCTAATTGTATAACTCATAATAAAACTCCTAGACTTAGAATATAAAAAGCATAACAAAGCTGCTTGATTTATTCAATAAATTTGCCCTTCAATTCCCAAAAAGTAACTGCGGATGCAGCAGCAACATTTAAAGAATCCACCTGATTTTGCATAGGAATAATCACTGTATAATCGCAGGAATCTATGGTGGATTGCTTTATCCCTGTGCTCTCGGTTCCAAAAATAACAGCAAGCTTATCACAAGCCTTTAGCCTGTCATCAGAAAGACTTATTGCATCCTCCTTTAGTGCCAGAGCAGCTGTCTTAAAGCTAGCTTTATGCAAAGCCTTATTAATGTCAGCATCCTTTGGAAAATATGTCCATGGCACCTGAAAAACTGTGCCCATGGCAACTCTTGCCGCCCTTCTGTAAAAAGGATCTGTGCAGTTGGTGGTAAGAATTATTCCATCAACTCCAAGTGCTGCAGCAGACCTAAAGATTGCTCCAACATTAGTTGGATTCATAACATCCTCCAGCACCGCGATACAATTCGCATTTGCGAATAATTCCTCAGGTTCTGGAAGAGATGGTCGTTCCATTACAGCAAGGACACCCCGGGTAAGGTTAAAGCCTGTGAGCTGATTTATCACTGAAAGCTCCGCAATAAAAGTTTGAATTTCATCGTTCTCAAAAGGCTTTAATAGCTCTTTAACAACCTTGGTTTCAAAAGCTTTTTCTTCTATTAAAAAAGAAATGGGCCTTGCGCCTCTTTCAATGGCTCTTGTAATCACCATTGGAGTTTCAGCAATAAAAACTCCGCCATTTGGCTCATATAAATGTAAAAGCTGCGCCTCGTTATAGCTAGTATAAAGCTCGACTCGCTTATCATTTAAATCATTTATTGTTATTACTTCCATTATATTTCCTTTACAAACATTTTATTAAGGTATATAACTGTGAGATGTACTTACAAGATTAATTACAAGGAGAACCAAATGAAATACGATACTATACTTTTTGACTTAGATGGAACCCTTTTATATACATTAGAAGATTTGTCCGATTCCCTAAACCATGTACTTGCAAAATACAACCTTCCAACTCACTCAATCGAGGAAGTGAGAAGCTTTGTTGGAAATGGACTTAAAAAGCTGGTTATACGTGCCCTTCCCGAAGGCGAAGGCTATTCCAGATTTCAGGAATTTTTAGATGAATACATTGCTTACTATACCAGCCACAACAGAATCAAGACTGCCCCTTACGAAGGAGTGATTGAAACCACCAAAGAGCTTGCCGACAAAGGTATCAAAATGGCTATCGTAACCAACAAAGGCCAGGCAGCCAGCGATTCTCTAATGAATGATTTCTTTGCCCCACATATAGATATCGTAGTTGGCGATGACGGCAATCACAAAAGAAAACCAGACCCGGAGCCAATAAATATTGCCCTGGACAAACTTGGAATTGCCGACAAGTCAAAGGTTCTTTACGTGGGCGACTCTGAGGTAGATGCCACCACAGCCGAAAATGCCGGGCTTGACTATGTGCTTTGCACCTACGGATTTAGAGATATGGATGTGCTTAAGCAATTTCATCCGATTGCCTTTATAGATAAAATAACAAAACTACAAGACCTTATTTAGCATAGGTCTTGTAGATTGAAACATGATCATTTATACATCTCCAGGATGATGCAGACTTGGCCGTGCAAAGAATGTACTCTGTGCCACCCTCTGTAGTCATGGCGCTAACTGCACAGCTACCTGATTCATCAACATATCCTGTCTTGGCAGCCTCGATGGTTCCGCCAATATCTTTGTCCTCAATTCTTCTTAAAAACCAATTAGAAATCGTAAGTCCCTCAGGATTAATATTGGAAGCTGAAGACTGATAAACCTTGGTCTTGATAACCTCTTTACAAATATCATTATCAAGAGCCGCCATCATGATAATGGCAATATCATAAGGCGTGCTGTAATGGTCCTCGTTGTGAAAGCCCACTGGATTGGTAAAGTGAGTTGTATCACTCAGACCAAGATTGCTGACTTCATCGTTCATCATTCCTACAAAGGTATCTACATCCCCAGCAACATACATTGCAAGCTGAGTTGCCGCATCGCCACCAGATGGGAGTATGGTACCGTAGAATAAATCTTTAACAGTAATCTCCTCGCCCTCAACAAAGCCAGAGGTAGAACCTCCGCCTGCATAAGAAAAATCAACTGCCTCGTGGGACAAAGTGACCTTTTCATCTAGCTGCTCCGGCTTGATATGTCTTGCCGCCGTAAGCACTGTCATGACCTTGGTCATTGAAGCTGGCACAATTCTATCTGTGCCATTGAGTGAACCAACAATCTGCTTGGTATCATTGTTTATAAGAATGGCATAATTGCTAACCACATCACCGGTAATGGTTGTTGTATCATCGGTCTTGGTTGCAGAATATGTGCCACTTGATGTTTTCTGTTCCTCAGCTGGAGTCTCTGTATCCTCACCTTCAGCAGGCTTAGCATCAGGGTCCTCAGCTGCCTTGGCAGAAACCTTTAGGCCCTTATCATCCTTTTTCTCTTCCTTAGCTTGCTTTGCTTTGCCAGTTTCTTTTTTCTCTGCTGCTACAGAAATCTTGGAATCATGTTTGGTTATTTTATTTACTAAAAATCCGCCGGCCAACAGCAACAATACAGTAATAACTGCTATCTCGCCGTATACCTGAATCCTACGGATAAGTCTCTTCCTTTTACGATATGTCTGCCGCTGCTCGTAAGACATATTTCTCCTAGATTTATAACTACTCATAACAATCTAACTATCACCCCTTTTAACACTACAATAAAAGTGTAACAAAGGGATGAGCCGGCTTCAACTCAGAACATTCTTTCCGTGAGTATTGAACAAATGGATTTTATTACTTATAACCACAGCATTGCTTAAATGATTGTTTAATTTTCTTCCAAACATTCGTCTTTTCTCTTTTTGTATTTATGCTAGCTTTATCTGGAACATTATCTTTAGAGTTTTCATTAACATAATGATTATTAAACAAAAGATTGTTTTTATTTATTATATTAGTCTCATGCATATTACTGTTTAAGTTTTCATTAACATAATGATTATTAAACAAACGATTGTTATTATTTATTATATTAGTCTCATACTTATTACTGTTTAAGTTATTATTATGTTTGAAAGTTTTTTTATCAAAATTATTCTCATTTGCATTTAATTCTTCCTTGGTACCTGACACAGAAGATATAGAGCTTGCAGTGGACTGTGACGATGATTCTTCTGTCTTGGATTTTCTTTTTTCATTTTCTTTACTATCTAAAATGTTTTGTGCGAATTCCCTCAACATTTCAATCGGGTTTGACGGTATTGCATCATCGTCTTGCACTAGCGCCCTTATATGTTTTAGTGACTCTTGCAACCTTTCTTCATCATTTAATTCCTTGCCTTTAAATTTATCCTTAAAATTTTGTAACTTTGACAAAGAAACTTCTGGTTGTTTTGTCTTATAAATATCTATAACTTTGTCATAGAAATTATCTGATATTGGATTATAAAAATATTCATTAGCTTTTATTAATCCTAAATTAATACTCTCGTACAACCCACTTATGCGTTCAGCAGTATATAATAAATCACTAATCGTTTTTTCGCCTCTATTATCTGTTATTTCACTTGTAATATACTCTTCGACATCTCTATCAGAAATTACCCTTAGCAAGTCATTCCCTTCAACACTAGGATTATTTTTCTTTACTATGCCAAATAATTTTTCAAAACTCATTTTTTCTTTTTCTAAAAAAGCTTGCTCTTTTTCTGAAATCAATTCTCTTTTTTCCGAACTTACAGCCTCATTTTCAGAAATCAGTTTATCCTTGTCTGAAATTATTTCATTAAATTCTGAAATAATTCTTTCTACTGCTGAACTTGCTTTGTCCCCATTTAAATGCAAATTCACTTCTTTAAATATAGCATTCACATCTTCTAACAGTGTTTTATCTTCTAATAATTCCTTGTTCTCTGTTTTTAAACTCTTCATTGATTCAACTAATTTTAATTTTCCCTCATCATTAACTGGATAAAAAATATTTTCCTGTTCTGCTCTTTTTTCAAGATATTTTTTAACATACTCAATATTATCAATTATCATCTTTATTCCTCCATTCTTGCTATTTTTATATATTCCTATCGCTTTAAATTATTACTTATTCAAACTTACTTCTTGCGCGCTTATTATATATACAAAAAAAATCTTCATTTTTTTCCAAAAAATGAAAAAATCTTTTATAAAAAATTGCAAATCCATAAAGATCCGAACTAAAAAAAGCCTTAAAACCAACAATCCAATTAGAATTATTGGTTTTAAGACTTTTTAAATAGTGGACTAGACGGGAGTCGAACCCGTGTCCAAAAGCCAATTCCCGGCCCTTCTACGAGTGTAGTTTGTGGATTATCATTCCCTCCACATGGCTCTCACAAACAAGATACATGTTTTAGTAGCTTCATAATACGCCCAATATCTCAAAGCTTTGATACTGTCGTTTCCTACAAAGTCGAAGTCTGAATCCTAAGATGTAGGTGCCCTAGGTCAGACTGCTGCGCTTAGGCAGCGAATGCTAATTCTTTTTCGTTAGCGTTTAATTTTAAGTTTGGCCATTTAACCCATCGCCGTGGGACTCGCTTCTTCCGCTGCATGACCCCTGTCGAAACCATTACTAGCCCTTATAAAGTTGTTAAGTTGTGCCGGTTTCTGATGTGAAAAGACTTCCTTCCAGTCAGCTTTTAACATCATTTTGTCGAAACCATTACTAGCCCTTGTAAAGTTTTTAAAGCAAATCTAATTATATATTTTCTACGATAAAAATCAATAGATTTCCCTTCGCCAGGGTGGCAGATAATGCTAAAGCATTATCTCATCCCCCCAAGAGGAAGCCTATTTCAATTCCCTATAAACTTTTGCCAGGGGCAAGCCAACTACGTTATTGTAGTCGCCATTGATGCGCTCCACTAAAACTGACCCAAGGCCTTGGATGCCGTAGGCACCTGCCTTGTCCATAGGCTCTCCTGAGGCAATGTAGCTACGAATAGCCTCTGGTGAGTTTGGATACATTGTAACCTCAGTGCACTCAGAGAATGTCTTAACACTTCTATCCGTATATACGATAGTTACACCTGTGTATACCTGATGAGTTCTGCCGGAAAGCTCAGTAAGCATTTCAAATGCATCATCCTCATCTACAGGCTTGCCAAGTATTTTGTCGTCAAAGGCAACCACTGTATCTGCCGCAAGTACAACCTGGCCCGGATGATTCTTTGAGACTGCGAGAGCCTTTTGACGGCTAAGGTCTTCAACAACCCTGGCTGGAAGCGTCTCGGTTGTTGTCTCTTCTATATCGGCAGGCTCCACAATATATTCAATACCTGCCTGTGCTAGAAGCTCACGGCGTCTAGGTGAGCCCGATGCTAAAATCAATTTCATGCCATCTCTTCCTTATCTGAAATTCATCTTGAAGTCTCGTTCTGCCTCACGCTTCATATCCTTCTTTTGAATATCCGCGCGCTTGTCGTAAAGCTTTTTACCTTTAGCTAGAGCAATTTTGACCTTTACAAGACCATTGTTTAAATACACCTCAAGGGGAACAATGGTATAGCCGCTCTCCTTGATTTTGCTAAAGAGGCGATTAATCTCTGCCTTGTGCATCAAAAGCTTTCTAGGACGAAGTGGATCTCTATTAAAGATGTTACCCTTCTCATAAGGATTAACATGCATCTGATAAATGTAAATCTGCCCATTATCAATACGGACAAAAGCCTCCTTAATAGAGCACTGACCAAGTCTCATAGACTTAACCTCTGTGCCGTGAAGCTCTATACCTGCCTCGTATTCCTCCTCCATGAAATATTCATGGTAAGCCTTTTTATTATTTGCAATTAACTTTCTGCCTTCTTTATTCATATCACATTCCCAATTTCTAAAAAATATAGCTTACGCAAAATAGTGTTAAAATCTCTGGAATTCTTCCAAAATGAAGTCTATAGTACGAGCCTGCTCATCCACCGAATCAAGAATAACTGTAACCGGCTGACCTAGCTTAAAGGTACGACCAGTGCGCTCACCTACAAGTGTAAGGTTATCCTCAATAAACTCATAGTGATCGTCGTAAAGGGTGGATACATGTACCAAGCCCTCAACTGTGTTATCAAGCTCGACATACATTCCCCAACCAGTAATTGAAGAAATGCTGCCTTCAAACTGCTGGCCTATAAAGTCCTTCATAAACTGAACCATCTTGAGCTTGTCTACTTCACGCTCACATTCCTCTGCCCTGCGCTCTAGCTTACTAGTTTGCATAGCTACCTCTGGAAGAATTGACTCGTAGTGAGAGATTTTCCTCTCGTTCATTCTACCACGGAGATGGTCCTTGATTATACGATGAATCTGCAAATCAGGGTATCTACGTATAGGCGAAGTAAAATGACAGTAATACTGAGCCGCCAAACCAAAGTGTCCCTTGCACTCAGTATCGTATCTTGCCTGTTGCATACTTCGAAGTGTCATCTTGGTGATAACTGCCTCGTCCTCATGCCCCTTCAAGGAATCAAGCATCTTTTGGATTTCCTTCGGATGTATGTACTCCTTGTTGCCTTTAAGAGCATAGCCACATGCGCCGAGAAACTTGCCAAGAGTCTGCATCTTCTCTGGCTCTGGTGCCCCATGCACACGATAAACAAATGGTGACTCCATCAAATTAAAATGCTCTGCCACCGTTTCATTTGCAGCAAGCATAAAGTCCTCAATCAACTTGTGAGCATCATTTCGCTCATAAGGAGCTAGCCCAACAACCTTGCCATTCTCATCAATCAAAATATGAGTCTCTGGAAAATCAAAATCTATAGAGCCTCTCTTCTTACGCTTTGCACGAAGAATCTTGGAAAGCTCATACATGTTGTCAATCATCTCGCAGACATCAGAGTATTTGGCTCTTTCCTGCTCATCATTATTCATAATGGCAAACACACTAGTGTAAGTCATGCGATGATTGCTGTGGATAACAGACTCACAAATCTCGTGGTCAACAAGCTTACCCTTTTTATCAAAAGTCATGATACATGAAAGGGCAAGTCTATCCTCTCCCTCGTTAAGGGAACACATGCCATTTGAAAGGGTATGTGGCAGCATAGGAATGACTCTGTCTGCAAGGTACACCGAAGTGCCGCGCTTTAATGCTTCAACATCTAATGCAGACGACTCCTGCACATAGTTAGTAACATCCGCAATATGAACTCCAAGAATGAAGTTGTCCCCGCTCACCTCTAGGCTGACACCATCATCAATATCCTTAGTATCCTCACCATCGATTGTAACAACCGTCAGGTCTCTAAGGTCCTTGCGACCAGCCATATCAGCCTCAGAAACAGGCTTAGCAACTGTGGATGCCTGCTTGATAACCTTGTCAGGGAACTCTGTATCAATACCAAAACTTCTAACAATAGAAAGAATATCTACGCCAGGATCATTCTTATGACCTAAAATCTCAGTAATAACACCCTCAGGCTTGTGACTGTCATCACCATAGTCGTTAATATGGCACACAACCTTGTGACCTGTAACTGCGCCCATATCCTTGCCGGCAGGAATAAATATATCTCTATCTAGCTTGTTGCTATCTGCAATAACAAAACCAAAGTTTTCACTCTTTTCAAAAGTACCAACCACATCAGAAAAACCATGGGTGATGATTCTGATAACCTTGGCCTCCTGCCTCTTGCCAGGTGCTCCAAAGGTAAGAATGGCAGCAACTGTATCATCCTGCATCGCAAAGCCAGTATTATCTCGTCCTACAAAGTAGTCCTCCTCCTGGCCCTCAACCTCAATGAAACCATAACCGTCCTTATGAGAAATGAAACGGCCAATAATATCTGGCTCAACGTTGTCGTATTTACTCTTATTAGCCTCCTTAGCCACCTCGTTAAGAGATTGCTTCTTGGCTGCAGCCTCAGCCTTAGTAGGCTTCTTCTTGCGGTGGTCCTTGGTCTTGATAAACTTTGGACGACTCTCAGCAATTTGATACTTACCACGCTTGGTAACCTCAACCTTTCCCTCATCCACAAGCTCGCTAAGAACCTGCGCAAACTCTGCTCTTTTATCCTTTTCTACATCTAATAGGATTTCTAGGTCCTTCTTTTTCATAGGAATGTAGGAAGAACTCTTAAAAACATCCATTAGAAAATGCTTTTGCTTGTCTAAACTATTCATATAAATTTCCCTATTATGTAACAAATGCCACCCTAAATGGGTGGCACCTATAATAATCAAATCTTAAAAACTTCCAATATTGAGCACTGCTGAAAGCACGAAGAAGAGAATTACGCAAACGCTAGTAAGCTTAACCAATAAGCCCTCGCGAGAGCGACCCTTGTTACGGCTCCAGTATGAATCGAACTGCTGGCCTGATAAAGAACCAAGACCGTTCTGCTTGCCCTCCTGGAAAAGAATAATGATTGTAAGTGCTACGCAAATTACAATTAATAATATGATAAGAACTAACTTTAATGATTTCATATATGTCTCCTATTAATATAGTTTGATATTTAAAACCAACTTGCGACTCCTCGCAACCTTTTGAAGTATATCATAGCATCTATGGGATTTCAAGCCCTTAAAACTTTGCGTCAAAATTCATCCCAAAAAGCATTGCGCCATCTGCCGCCTTCCTATCCTTTTGATAAGGGTTATCCTCATTTGGATACTTAATCTGCGTTGTGGTTGTGCCTCCAGATACATAAGTCCTGCCACACTCCGGACAAACCGCTGTGTGTATCGCCACTGAAGCATTAAGCACCTTGCCTCCCTTTTCTGCTGCCTTATCATAAGCATTGTTTACATGCTCCTGCTCATGGCCTCTTACTCTCGCCCCAGCTGCATTTGGACTAATATGCTGTGGAGATTTAAAGGAAACCTGCTCGTCGCTGCCATCCTGATACTTTCTAGTGGCGCAGGTCTCGCACTTTAATACCCCGGCACGCTTCGCCGCCTTCTCAGAAGAGAACCCCTTTGCCAAAGCAGGATTGCCCCCTTGTCTTTCGATGGCGTCAGCCACTCGCTTCTGCCCAGGGCTCTGGTACGCAGTCTGCACTTCATTTCTTGCAATTCCCGTCAATGAATTAATGCTCATACAACCACCACCATAATCTGCACACAACCTCATGTTAATAATATCACCCATATAAGAATTTTCTATGAAGTGGCACACATGTAACTATTCACAACCTTAAATATTCAAACTGAGACATCTTCTACTATGTAGGTATAGGTGAATTTGAATAGAATAATAGATTTTCTTATTGCTGCAAACGTAGCTTTAAGTGGGTGTCCTTTCATTGATTTTGCACTTTGTAGCTACTGTATGAATGGCTCAGACACTTGAAGGTTACATTAATTCCCCTATAAGTTATATGGGAATCTTACTTTAAATAGAGTGTGTTTGAGCAATGCATACTGTAGCGATAGAAGTGCAAATAATTGAAAGAACACCCACAATAAAGAAAGCTACATGCAGCAATTAGAGAATCATTATTCTATGATTGAACCTATACCTATATAGTAAAAGATGTCTCAAGAATAAATAAAAGATGTGAATAGTTACATGTATCCAACTTTATTTTTGGCCTTAAGTGGAATAAAATGGAAGAAAAATGAGTTCAGGGGGATTTATGATAAGTACATATTTTGTGTTGTTTATAATTTATAGTTTCTTTGGTTGGATTTACGAGACATGCTTTTGTACCATACACGAGAAGGTATGGAGAAATAGAGGCTTTTTGTACGGACCATGTATTCCAATATATGGAGTTGGTGCAACACTAGCCCAAATACTTTTTGTGGACTGTCCTGCTTTGAATCAATCAAGTAATCTTACAATTTTCCTAAGCTGTGCCATCGGCTCATTTGTTTTAGAATACGCAACAAGTTATTTCTTGGAGAGAAAGTTCCATGCTCGTTGGTGGGACTATTCTAAAATGCCACTTAATATCAATGGTCGAGTATGCCTCATCTTTACCTGCTGCTTTGGTTTGGCTGGAATCTTGGTAACTAAATATTTGGTGCCACCAGTTGTCTCTGTAGTGGGGATGCTTCCAATGATTGCAATAGAATTGATTGCATTGATTTTTATGTTTATATTTGGAATGGACTTGGCTCTTACCGTATCTGCTCTTACTAGCTTTGCTAAGGAGTTTGAGCGCATCAACGATATGCTCAATAACCAGATGGCAGAAAGAGTTGAGGCTATATCTACTAACCTTGCAGATGCCAAGACTGCAACAATAGAAAAGATTAACGAGACAAAGGAAGCCCTAAAGCAAGAGCTATCCTTAGAGGACAAACGCAAGCTGCTAGAACAGCTTTCTACAGAATATGTTAAGCAATGGATTAGCCATGCGTCTTCTCCTCAAAAGGGTCAGTTTAGGCACATTACAAAGTTTACTCATCCAGTGGAGTCTACCAAGGCTCTTTTGGATAAGGGCTCAGAATTCCTACGACATAGGAATGGTAAAAACAAATAGCCATATATCATACCGTTTTATAAATTCTATTTCATACCAATTGGAATATTTCTAACATAAAAGACTATCCCCTCAGAGCAAGGCCTGAGGGGATATAATATTATTGGAAGAGTGTATAATTACCGTCACCGTTATCGATTAGTTGAGGCAAGATAGCATATGCTCCGCCATCCTCTGCAACTAGATTGTATGTAACATCAGCTGCAAAATTATTGTCCTCGTTATAAGCGCCAATAGTGAAAGTAATTGTCTTGTCTTTGTTGATTACAATGTTGTATCCAAGTGTATATTCTGCGTCAGCACCATTGTTATCGCCATACTCTGCATAGTAGTCATAGCCGCCGCCTTCGAACATATCACCTGTCTCATACTTAACCTCAGTGGCAGAAGTTGTGCTTTCAGCAACTCCTCTTAAAGCACCATCCCTGAAATTATGGAATAAGAAGTTAACGTACTGCTTATTCTGGTCAAGTGCAGGACCTTGCTTGATAGTCTCGTCATAAGTCATTCCTTCGTATTTAGGGGCCTTTAATCTATCTCCTACACACTGGAATGCGCCAAACTCGCCGACCATGTGAACAATGCTGATATCCTCATTTCCATCTGAAGAATAAATCAACTCCATGTCCTGAGGATTAGTGATTTTGGTGTCATAATATGCTTCCTTTTCAGTTAATCCCTCAACATCGATTTTTTCAAATGAAATTATATCCTTTTCTTTGTATACATTTATACCGCCGGTCTTTGTCTCAACCAGCAAAAGGAATTGTTGATTATCCTCATCAGTAACTACCTCAAATGGTGTAAGAGCCTTGCATTTTTCCATAATTCCCTTAGCTGAATCATCTGTAGTCTCTACTGTTGTCTCTTCTGTTGTCTGTTCATCGACGTTATTTTCAACTACAGTTTTATGGTGATGATGGCAATGTCTAAAGCCCTTTGCATCAGCTAATATTGTTGTTGTAGAAATCATTGCAGTACAAGCTGCCATTAAAAGTGCAAATGTGATAACTGTTTTTCTTTTCATGTAAAGACCTTCCTTTCTTCATGCTGTTAACTATTACTGAGCAGTGTATGCTATATTGCTTGGGCTAAGGGTGTACTCAACTGTTGAAGCAAAGTTCTCATCCTCGTTATAGCCACCGATAGTAAGATTAATTGTCTTATCAGGGTTTACGCTAATATCATAGCCCACAGTGCAATCTACGTACTGGCTGTTCTCCTCAAACTGTGAGTAGAATACATAACCGCCACCGTAGAGGCCTTCACCGTAGTTATACTTTATTTTAGAGTAAGGATTTGTACATGTAATCTTGCCGTTTAAGCAGCCCTCTTCTCTATTTAAAGCAGCCACCTTAAAATAGCTTGAATCTAAATCAAAGTCATCGCCCTCGATGCCGTTTATTAAATCAATTGTCTCAAATCCCTTGTAGCCTTCTTGTCTCAACTCTTCGCCTGCAATTTTGAAAACGCCAACCTCACAAACCACGTGAATATCTGTCAAATCTTCGTTTCCATCAGTTGAATAAATCAACTCCATATCCTGAGGATTGTTAATTGTTGCATTGTAATATGTCTCGTCTTTATTATTCTCATCAACTACCTCTTGATCGTAATCAATATAGGCATATTCTTGGTATATATTTACACCAGTTTTAGTCTCTACAATCATAAGTCGACTCTCTGGCACTTCGTCGTTAGCATAAGTAAATGGTGTAAGGCTCTTGCACTTTTCAATAAGCGCAGCTTTTTCAGCGTCTGACTTAGTCTCAACAGGCGCTTCTTCAGTCACCTCTTCTGTAACTTCTTCTGTAGTATCTGCCTCTGCTGCTGCCTCTATTTTACATGTGTGATGATGTGATTTAGCAACAACTGTATTTGTTGTCTCCGCAACTGTTAATGCTGTAACAGCCATCATTAACGCAAGTGTTAAAAATTTTTTGTTTCTCATGTAAAAAACCTCTCTTTCTTATTTTATTAACATAAGAACCCTATTATACTCACCTTCGTCGCGACGAGAATATTTTCCCACAATGATTTTGTATACACAATAAAATTTAGAAAAAGTTAAGGAATTTTACCAATTGTTTACAAAACTTAAACAACATTCAAGCCACATTAACTGCTGATAATATTACTTGACCCATTCGCCTCTAAAATTAAGCAATAAAAAAGAAGTGAAATCCGAAGATTTCACTTCCTTGTCTAAGCTAATTTATTTCTTCTTGTCGTCCTTAGACTCTTCTGCTTTAACAGCATCCTCTGGCTTTTCAACAGCAGCAATAGCTACCTTTTGCATTGGGATACGGCAGTTCTTGTTGCTACCAAACTCAACAATAACTGTATCCTCCTGGATAGAAATAACAACGCCATAAAAACCACTTGTTGTAAGAACTGTATCTCCTACTGCAAGTGCGTTTAACATTGCAGCCTTCTGCTTCTGCTCCTTGCTCTGTGGGCGAATCATAAGGAAATACATGATTGCTAACAGAATAACTGTCATGATAATCATTTGACTAGATGATCCTTGCATTAAAGTAAACCTCCTAATTATAGACTCACATAAAGTCTTTATACACTGAAATCTATTCTACCTAAACATATAGACTTAGGCAAGCGAATTCAGTCATTTAATATTTTTTTAATAATAGTAATATTAATCAATCTTAGTGGCCATGCTCTCAAGCTTTTCCTTCTTGTACTGGGCGAATCGTCCCTCATCGAGAGCCGCTCTGATTTCTTCCATCATAGTGTTGTAGAAATAGAGATTGTGGAGCACACAAAGTCTCATGCCAAGCATCTCCTTAGCCTTGAGCAAATGACGAATATAGGCCCTTGAATAGCTACGACATGCTGGACAGCCACAGCCCTCCTCAATCGGTCTCATATCCTTTTCAAACTTCTGGTTGAATAAATTGAGCTTGCCGTGATTGGTATATACATGACCATGTCTACCATTTCGGCTAGGATATACACAATCAAAGAAATCTACGCCTCTATCCACTGCCTCAAGAATATTGGCAGGAGTTCCAACGCCCATTAGGTATGTTGGCTTGTTCTGCGGCAAATAAGGCACCACGTGGTCAAGGACGTCATACATCTGCTCATGGCTCTCGCCTACAGCCAGACCACCAACAGCATAGCCTGGCAAATCAAGCTCTGAAATAGCCTTAGCATGCTCAATACGAATATCATTAAAAATGGCACCTTGATTGATACCAAATAAAAGTTGCTCCCTGTTGATAGTATCCTCCAAGGAGTTGAGGCGAGCCATCTCGTCCTTACATCTATGAAGCCATCTTGTGGTGCGAGCAACAGAATCCTCTACGTATTTACGGTCTGCAAGAGCTGGTGGGCACTCATCAAAAGCCATGGCAATTGTAGAGCCAAGGTTAGACTGAATCTGCATTGACTCCTCTGGCCCCATAAATATCTTTCGACCATCTATATGAGAATTGAAGGTAACACCCTCTTCTTTGATTTTGCGAATCCCGGCAAGAGAAAACACCTGAAATCCGCCGGAATCAGTAAGAATTGGCCTGTCCCAGTTCATAAAGCGATGCAAACCGCCCAATTCTTTAATCAGCTTGTCTCCTGTTCTGACATGAAGATGATATGTATTGGAAAGCTGCACCTGACATTTAATTTCCTTTAAATCGTCAGTAGAAACAGCTCCCTTTATTGCAGCCACAGTTCCAACATTCATAAATACAGGTGTCTCAATAGCTCCATGCACTGTATGAAATCTGCCACGCTTGGCTCTACCTTCAGTTTTCAATAACTCGTATTTCAAATCTTATAAAACTCCTTAATATAATCAACTCTGTCAGTCATATGGCTAAGGACAGCATCACAAATTGTGATTGCACACATTGCCTCTACCACAACGACTGCTCTTGGAACGACGATTGGATCATGACGACCATGAATCTCAATGTCCACTTCTTCCATCTTTTCATTAACTGTATGCTGCTTTTGAGCAATAGATGGTGTTGGCTTAATAGCCGCTCTAACGATAATGTCATCACCATCAGAAATACCACCTAAAATACCACCACTGTGGTTAGTATCCTTTGCTACACCGTTGCTAGATACATAAAATTCATCGTTGTTGATGCTACCTGTTGTAGTAACAACGCCAAAGCCATCGCCGATTTCTACACCCTTAACAGCACCTATAGATACAAGCGCCTGAGCAAGTTTAGCATCGAGTTTTTCAAATACAGGCTCACCTAAACCAGCTGGTGCTCCAATAATGACACATTCTACAATACCACCGGCACTATCCTTGTTGAGCATACATGCCTCAAGATATTCCTGCGCCTTCTTAGCAGCATTGGCATCTGGCATAGCAAGTGGATTAAGGTCACGCTCTCCAAGCTGGAACTCATTTACCTTGATATCGCCAATCTGCTTGGTATAGGCAAACACCTCAATTCCAAGTTCCTTAAGAAGCTTGGCGCATATAGCACCTGCAGCAACTCTACCAATGGTTTCACGACCAGAAGAACGACCACCGCCTCGGTAATCCCTTCTGCCGAACTTTTCATAGAAGCCATAGTCTGCATGACCAGGTCTAAATGTTGTTGCTATATCTCCATAGTCCTTGGAATGCTGATCCATATTTCTAACCATAAGAGAAATAGGAGTACCTGTAGTATATCCCTCAAAAACACCTGAAAGAATCTCTACCTTATCTCCCTCTGCTCTTGCAGTTGTAAACTTGGATTGTCCTGGCTTTCTGCGGTCAAGGTATACCTGAATATCCTCCTCGCAAAGCTCAAGACCAGCTGGGAATCCATCGATGACAACACCCAGTGCCTCGCCGTGAGACTCGCCCCATGTAGTAACTTTAATTCTGCTTCCGAATGTAGAACCTGCCATTTATCCCTCCTATAATTAAAGGGGCTGCCTTTGACAGCCCCCTTTCTGTTCTATAAAGACTGCTTTGCAATTTCTATAAAACAAAAAATTACATTTATTTAATCTTTACAATAATGATACTATTTGGCTTTGCAATCTTGATTGGAGCATTCTTCATGAGAGAATGTCCTGCCTTCTTGTCGATACTAAAGCAACGAATCTCGTTAGTATCGTGATTGAGGGAAATAAAGTACTTGTCCCCTGGTAAAACTGCAAAACTCTTTGGATAATCTCCACTGATGTAGCTGTGAGCAAAATACTCAAGCTTGCCCGACTTAACATCTCGCTTGTATACGCATATGGCATTTAAACCGTCAACACTTGCATACAAAAATGCTGGATCATCACCAAACTTAATGTTAGTGCCCGTACTGATTTCCTCATCCTCTCCAAGAAGAAGTGAAACCGTCTGTATATTCTCAAAATCTGGATGACCCTCAATTATGTGATAGTCATAAACCAGGATTTCATTAGACATCTCAGTAACTACATAAGCATACTTGCCATCTGGTGAAAACTTCATACGAAGAGGTGCTGACCCCATTGCACATCTAACTATGTCAACCAGACGAAGCTTGCCAAGCTCGTAATCTACCTCGTAGATTTTAATCTGATGTAGACCGTTTTCTACAACGCACAAGAACTGCTCATCTGGAGTAAGCGCCACACATGTACAGTGTGGATACAGTGGCCTATCAGCAACAGATTTACCGATGCCCTGATGGAAAATACCATCGGAAATACCACCGATACTACCATCCTTTTTAAGACTCATCATGGAAACACGACCATCATGATATCCTGCAACAAAAAGGAAACGATTCTTGGAATCTACGCAGAGATTACATCCACGCATTCCTCCAACCCATTCCTGGTTGATTTTTTCCAAATCACCATTCTCCAAAATTTTGAAAGAAGCAACTCCCTCATCAGCAATGGAATAAAGATATTTGTTGTCCTTAGAATTAATAATGTCTGATGGATTATTGATTGGTGCTACACTCTGCTCTGTAAGTACGCCAGTGTCTGGGTCTACATTGTAAACGTAAATACCGACGCTAGTCTCGTGTGTGTAGGTACCAACATAAGCCACGTATTTGTTTTCTGCCATCCCCTATTCTCCTCGTAAAAACACTTATTAATTTCATGCCTCTTTGCGTCTTAAAATATCAAACTCGTCAGGGGATACACTAAGCTTGATAAAGAGCTTTTGCTTTGGATGTGGACAGCTATCCATATCCTCCCCTTCTTCGTTTTTGATACCTAAAACATCTACACTTATATTATCTCCGTTTGGCTTCATAATTTCAATAGTTTCGCCCACTGAAAATTTATTACGTTGCTCAATTTCAAAGTATCCTTCAGAATTAGTAGGACCAGCAATACCCAAATATGTATATCCGATATTGTATGTGTTATTGTCATAAATCTGAGACTCCTCCGATGGCTTTCCATAGAAGAATCCAGTTGTAAACTGACGGTAAGTACATGCAGCAATCTGCTCCTTGTACCAGTCAAGATTTGCCTCGTACTTTTCGACTGATTCCTTGCAATCATCGATAGCCTTGCGATAGGTACGTGCAACTGTTGCAACATAAAGCGCTGTCTTCATACGACCTTCTATCTTAAAGCTGTCGATACCTGACTCAAGTAAATCTGGCACATGCTCAATCATGCACAAATCTTTAGAGTTAAAGATGTAGGTGCCGCGCTCGTTTTCCTCAACTGGAAGGTACTCACCTGGACGCTGCTCCTCAACCACTGCGTACTTCCAACGACATGGATGTGTGCACTCTCCATGATTGGCATCTCTTCCAACAAAGTAATTGGAAAGAAGACATCTACCAGAATATGAAATACACATTGCACCGTGAATGAATGTCTCTATCTCCAAATCATCTGGAATGTTGGCTCTGATTTCTTTAATCTCTGCAAGAGATAACTCTCTGGCAGAAACAACTCTTGTGGCCCCAAGGTCATACCAAAACTTGTATGTGCCGTAGTTGGTGTTATTTGCCTGAGTGCTGACATGCCTTTCAATATCTGGACATATCTCCTTTGCAAGCATAAACACAGCTGGGTCAGCAATAATAAGAGCATCTGGCTTAATCTCATTAAGCTCCTTGAAATACTCCTTAACTCCCTCTAAATCCTCATTGTGGGCTAAGATATTAGCAGTAACATAAACCTTTACACCATGGTCATGGGCAAACTTGATGCCCTCAATCATGTCTTCTTTTGAGAAATTCTTGGCCTTAGCTCTAAGACCGTAAACTTCTCCACCAATATAAACTGCATCTGCTCCATAGATAACTGCAACCTTAAGTACCTCAAGGCTACTTGCTGGAACTAATAACTCTGTATTTCTCATTATTATCCTTTCACGCTAATACTAACTCCATCCCCCAATGGAAGAATCGTAGTAGAAAAACCTTCATCATGAGTCAATTCGTATAAGTAATCTCTCATTCTCTTGTGAATGGTTCTGTTTCTCCGGGTTATAGCAAAACGAGATTCAATAATATCCCCGTCCTGCAAAACGTTGTCAGTAACAACAACGCCACCTTTTGACAAAAGACGTTTAATCTCTGGCCAAAAGTTAATGTATTGACCCTTAGCTGCATCCATAAAAATAAAATCGTAAGGGCCTTTAAGTGTGGGAAGAATCTCCATAGCATCACCCTCAAGTAAGGTTATTTGCTTGTCTCTTCCTGTTCGTTTAAAATTCGCATTTGCGATAGGAATACGTGGCTCGTAATTCTCAATTGTAGTAATAGGAACATCGTCGCCAACAGTTTCTGCCATAAGATTGGCTGAAAAACCTACCGCTGCCCCTACCTCAAGAATGTTCTTAGGCTTGTTCATCTTAAGCAACAGCTGAAGCAAATTTACGGTCTCTGGCCTAATGATAGGCACATAGCTTTCAATTGCCTCCTGCTGAATCTCCTTAAGAACAGGACTAAGCTCTGGATAAAGGCTGTTTAAATAAGTGGTATATCTCTCATCGACTATCATCTTAAACTTCCATAATGATTGGAATAATCATAGGACGACGCTGTGTCTCGTGCCATACAAAATCAGAAAGGTTGTCTCTGATATCACCCTTAATCTTGTTCCAATCAGTAATATTCTTTTCTTCAAGAGACTCAACAGTATCTGCAAGCACTGCGCGAGCACTCTCCATTAAGTCCTCTGAATCTCTAACGTAAACGAAGCCTCGAGAAACAATATCAGGACCAGCCAAAACTGTACCAGAAGCAGAATCAAGTGTAAGCACTACGATAATGATTCCATCCTCCGCAAGCTTCTGTCTATCTCTAAGTACGATGTTACCTACATCACCAACACCGATACCATCAACCATAATTGCACCTGTGTGTACGTGACCTGTAATCTTGGAATAGTTGTCACCAAGCTCAAGAATATCGCCTGAACGAATAATCTTGATGTGGTCGTGATCCCAACCAAGGGACTCTGCAATCTTGGCCTGAGCTGTAAGGTGCTTGAACTCACCGTGTACAGGAATTGCAAACTGAGGACGTACCAGAGAATAAATAAGCTTGATTTCCTCAGCGCAGGCATGGCCTGAAACGTGAACATCCTGCATAACAATCTGTGCACCGCGCATAGTTAAGTCATTAATAACATTTGATACTGCCTTCTCATTACCAGGTATTGGATGAGAAGAAAATACTATCATATCACCCGGCTTAATCTGTACCTTTTTGTGGGTACCATTGGCCATGCGGGAAAGTGCAGCCATTGACTCTCCCTGAGAACCTGTTGTTACAAGAACAACCTTCTCATCTGGATAAGCCTTAAGTGACTCAATATCGATAAGTGTATTGTCTGGAATCTGAAGGTATCCAAGCTTCTGAGCTGTATCAATTGTGTTGACCATTGAACGGCCCTCCACACATACCTTACGTCCATATTTATCTGCAGAATTGATAATCTGCTGAACTCTGTCTACATTTGATGCAAATGTTGCAATGATAATACGTGTCTTGTCATTGTCTGCAAAAATAGAATCGATGGTTTTACCAACCGTCTTCTCTGATGCAGTAAAGCCAGGACGTTCTGCGTTAGTACTATCACACATAAGGGCAAGTACACCCTTCCTGCCGATTTCACCAAGGCGCTGTAAATCGATAGGGTCACCGTAAACAGGTGTGTAATCAACCTTAAAATCGCCTGTGTGCACAACAATACCAGCTGGTGAATAAATTGCTAAAGCTGCAGCATCCTGAATACTATGATTAGTACGGATAAACTCAACTCTAAAATCGCCAGCGTTAATATGTGTACCGTATTTAACTACCTTACGCTTAACCTTGGTAAGCATCTTGTGCTCCTCGAGCTTGTGCTCGATAAGACCATTGGTAAGCTTAGTTGAATAAATAGGACAAACATTAAGCTCCTTAAATACATAAGGAATCGCCCCAATATGGTCCTCGTGACCATGGGTGATAAAGAATCCCTTAATCTTGTCTTGGTTTTCCTTGAGATATGTTACATCTGGAATAACCAGATCCACGCCCAGCATATCGTCCTCAGGAAATGAAAGTCCGCAATCCACCACAATAATACTGTCTCCATATTCGAAAGCAGTAATATTCATGCCGATTTGCTCAAGACCTCCAAGTGGAATAATCTTCAGCCTTTCAGCTGTCTGTTCAGTTGTCTTTTTCAAAAAATAAACCTCCTAAATTCAATAAAATTTAATTAAAATTCAATGTCAGCATCCTCGCCAACTAACTCATCAAAAAGTTTTGCTACAGCATCAAACTCAACGTCATCTTCAACAAATTCGTAGACAACGTCTTCGCCTTCCTCTGCAATCTCTTTTAAGATAGTTGCTTCACTATCCTCATTTTCATCTTCGCTATCGCAAACTAATAAATATTTGTATCCTGAAAGCTGGGTCTCTTCAAGTACATAAAAAGTCAAATCTTCACCATCTGCGCCAGCTAAAATTATCTTTTCCATAAACACTCCTTCAATAATTATCTAACGACTAAGTGTTACCTTAGCCTGCTAACCATTATTACTTGCGGTTATCTAAGTAATCCTGGAGAATGATTGCTGCCGCAATTTGGTCGATAACCTTTTTGCGGTCCTTCTTGGCTACTCCAGATTCCTCGAGAATCTCATCCGCATATACGGTAGTAAGTCTCTCATCTACAAGTGTGATTGGGATATCAACACGCTTTTCAAGTAGTGCTTTAAATTTGAGCGTGTCCTCACAACGAAAGCCCTCGCTATCATCCATGTTGCGGGGATAGCCAAGGACAATTTCATCCACCTGATATTCTTCACATATTTCCTTGATACGTACCAAAGTGTGCCTCAGTGCACTAGCTCGCTCACGAGTAATTGTCTCAAACTCTTGTGCAGTCAAAAGCAAAGGGTCACTAATAGCGACCCCCACAGTTTTGGTTCCATAATCAAGACCTAGAATTCTACTTGCCATTACTTGCTCCAGCTTTCACTAGAAATGTATTCCTTTAAAAGCTCTTCTACAAGCTCATCACGTTCAACCTTCATAATAAGGCTTCTAGCATTATTATGACTGGTAATATATGTAGGATCACCAGACATAATGTACCCCACAATCTGGTTCACTGGATTGTAGCCTTTTTCCGATAAGGCACTGTATACCTGCTCGATAACCTCTTTAACTCCAACAGGATTATCCTTCTGAACCTTAAAATATTGTGTGTTACTTAAATCTGCCATAATTACCTCGTCTCTCAATAATATCCCACAATATAGCAACCATTACTGCATTTATTGTAATATAGTAAGCCTTAAATTTCAACAACCAAGTACTGTCCATCCTCAGTTATATCAACGGCTCGGGCCTTGATAATGCAGTTGGATAAGTCCTGATTATCATAAGCCTTAACAGCACACTTAATGTATTCTTTTGAAAATCCTACAAAATACTCCTGCCCTGAAATCAATGCCTTTTCCTCAAAGAGAATGTCTAAAGTCTGACCAATGTGGGCCTTTCTATAGGCTAAAGTGCTTTCATTTCCAGCAGCTATTAAGCTTGCACTACGCTGCTTTTTTATTGTATTTGCAATCTGATTTGGCATAGTTGCAGCCTTGGTTCCGGCACGCTTAGAATAGGCAAATACATGAAGCTCATAAAAGGCAATCTCGTGAACATAATCCTCTGTTACCTTGTACTCTTCCTCTGTCTCACCTGGAAATCCCACAATGATATCTGTAGTGATTGCTGGATCCTTGAAATACTTTCTAAGAATCTCTACTCCCTTAGTATACTGTTCAATTGTGTATTTTCTGTTCATTCTCTTTAATACAGTGTCGCAACCTGATTGAAGAGACAAATGAAAATGAGGACACATCTTGTAAAGAGCAGAAACTCTCTTTGCAAAATCCTCTGTTACAATCTGTGGTTCAAGGGAACCAAGTCTAATTCTTTCGATGCCATCAACTTCATGAACAGCCTCAAGTAAATCCGCCAGAGTAAACTCCGTGCCACTGCCAAAGGAGCTTAAATGAATACCTGTGATAACCACCTCTTTGTAGCCATTTTTAGCAAGACCTTTAACCTCTTCAACTACGTCTCCTATTTCACGGCTTCTAATACGACCTCTTGCAAAAGGGATGATGCAGTAGCTGCAAAACTGATTGCACCCATCCTGTACCTTCAAGAAGGCTCTTGTATGCTCTGAGTCCTTTTCAATGTGCATGTTTTCGTATGAAACATTGCCATCGTTAATATCTATATAATCAAGAATTGGCTGCTTATCCAAATTAGCGTAGTACTCATGGATTCTCTCAACCAAGTCGTTCTTTTTGTTGTTACCAATGATGATGTCAGCGCCAAGCTCCTCAGGAATATCCTTTCCAAAGTTTTGAACATAGCAGCCGGCAGCAACTACACATGCGTCAGGATTCATCTTCTTGCATTTATGAATCATCTGACGGGATTTTCTATCTGCAATATTAGTAACAGAACATGTGTTGATAACATACACATCAGCCACTTCATCAAATCCAACGATAGTAAATCCATCCTTTTTTAAAAGCTCTTCCATGGCTTCCGTTTCGTATGCATTAACCTTGCAACCAAGGTTGTGTAATGCGGCTTTTTTCATTGTATTTAAAACCTTTCTAATTACCGTAATATTCAATAGTTTTGTTGACTTTTAACCACCTATGCTTTAGTATAATCCTATATATAAATTATAAAACTATTGAGGAGGCAGCAGCATGAAAACAGTTCAAATTTCTCTTAACTCAATCGACAAGGTAAAGTCATTTGTAAACACAATCAGCCAGTTCGATTATGATTTTGATCTTGTTAGCGGACGTTATGTTATCGATGCTAAGTCTATCATGGGTATATTCTCACTTGACTTATCTAAGCCAATCGATCTTACAGTTCACGCTGAGGGTGATGCAGAAGACGTTATGTCTACATTAAAGGATTACATCGTTTAATCCTACTTAAGTGGTAAATATTAGGAGCTTTGCTTAATTGCAAAGCTCCTTTTTTGTTATCTAACCTTGATTATCTCAACTGTATCAATAGCTTGCTTCATAAGCTCATCTATCTTTTCATCCAAATTATGCTCGTGCTTTTCAATAGCCTCAAGCTTTGGCTTAGTAACAGGATGCTTTGCTACGAAAATTGTACAGCAATCCTCATATGGAAGGATTGAAGTCTCGTATGTATCAATCTTTTCAGAAATATCTACAATGTCCTGCTTATCGAAAGCGATAAGTGGTCTGTATACAGGAAGGGAACAAACTGCATTTGTACAGTTAAGTGACTGCATAGTCTGGCTTGCCACTTGCCCAATTGACTCGCCTGTTACAAGTCCAAGGCAATCGTTTTCCTTAGCAAAATACTCAGCTATTCTCATCATATATCTACGCATAATGATTGTAAGCTCTTCGTGAGCACACTTCTCATAGATATAAAGCTGAATATCAGTAAAGTTGACAATATGTAAGTCAATAGGTCCAGAGTACTTGGCAACAAGCTTTGCCAAATCCACAACCTTGTTCTTGGCCTGCTCAGATGTGTAAGGTGGTGCATGGAAATATGTAGCTGCAAGCTTAACACCACGCTTTGCAATCATGTAGCCTGCAACCGGTGAATCGATACCACCTGAAAGGAGAAGCATTGCCTTGCCGGCTGTGCCCACTGGCATGCCACATGGACCAGGAATCTCAGTTGAATAGATAGCAATGTTCTCTCTAACTTCAACGTATATAATCTTCTCGGGATGATGAACATCTACATGCATCTCTGGGAAAGCATCTAAAAGACGTGCTCCAATCTCTGCCGCAACCTCCATTGAAGTCATTGGATACTTCTTGTTGGCACGACGTCCCATTACCTTAAATGAGAAGTTCTTGTCAGGGAACTCTTCGTCCACATATTTGATGACATCCTCTGCCATCTTGTCGAAGCCCTCATCAGGAACAACAACTGTAGGACAAATAGCGCTGACACCGAACACATGCTGAAGGGCTTCAACTGCCTCGTCGTAATCATACTCGCCTTCAACGGCAACAAAAATACGTCCGCTTTGCTTACGAACTATAAACTTGCCCTCTACTCTATCTAAAGAACGCTTTATCTGTGTAACAAGAGCGTCCTCAAACATAAAACGATTCTTGCCCTTTACGCCTATCTCTGAATACTTAATCAAAAAAGCCTGGTAATTCATTTAAATCTCCTTCATGAGAATAACTTATTTAGTCATCATTGGAACTAAAGCAGTAAGGGCCTTGATGGCCTCCTCCACCTCTTCCATTGTATTGTCCGGGCTAAAGCTAAAGCGAATTGTACGCTCTAACAAATCCTTTTCAAGCCCGATTGATTTAAGGGTTTCACTGATGGCAGGCTTGTTGGATGAACAAGCAGAACCAGCTGAGACGAAGATGCCATAGCTATCCTGTAAAGCATTTAGGATAACCTGTGCTCTCGTACGATTGCCCTTGATAGATACACTAACAATATGTGGCGCACTCTCATCGTCCACATGACCATTAACGCTGACACCATCAATATCAGAAACACCCTGAATTAATCGCCGTCTCATAGCATACATGTGCTCGCGATTGCTGTCAAGGTTATCATAAGCAGCCTTCGCAGCAATACCGAGACCAGCTATCGCTGGAACATTCTCTGTGCCGGAGCGCATACCTCTCTCGTGGCCTCCACCTAAAATCTGTGGAACCATTATATTAAAGATTGTCTCGTTAATATATATAAATCCAGAACCCTTTGGGCCGTGAATCTTGTGACCGCTAACTGTGAGCAAATCGATATTCATCTTTTTAGGAAGAATCTTCATCTTGCCAAAAGCCTGAATAGCATCTACGTGAAATAGTATCTCTTTGTTGAAATCCTTAATAATCTTTCCGGCCTCAGCAATGGGCTGAACTGAGCCAATCTCGTTGTTTACCATCATAATAGAAACAAAGATTGTATCCTCTCTAAGGCTGGCCTTAAGCTCCTCTAGAGAAATAACTCCATATTCGTCTGTGCCAAGATATGTCACCTCAAAGCCTTGCTTTTCAAGGTATTTGATAGGGTTAGCCACGCTGGCATGCTCAATCTTAGTTGAAATAATGTGATTACCTCTGCGCTTCTTGGCCTCTACACCGCCTTTGATTGCTAGATTGTTACCCTCTGTTCCTCCAGAAGTAAAGTAAATCTCCTTAGACTGAACCTTTAAAATGCCTGAAATAATATCTCTGGCATCCTTCAAATAGTCCTTTCCTTTAAAGCCCATACTGTGTAGCGACGATGGATTGCCATAGTTTACCTGTAGGCATTCTTGCATTATAGCCATAGCCTCATCGCAGCACCTTGTGGTGGCTGAATTATCAAAATAAATCATTACAATTCCTCACATCTAAGCATCAACATGCTAAGGGTACATATTGCTGCTGTATCAGTTCTAAGTATTCTCTTGCCAAGAGAAACAAGCTTAGCACTGTCTTTAACTAGTTCTATCTCAGAAGGATCAAAGCCGCCCTCTGGCCCTATAAATACTCCAATGCTCTGCCCCTTTGTTATTGATGACATTGCATCAAAAGTATCCTGCATTCCATTTTTGCTTTCAAAAGGCAAAAGAATAACATCCAAAGACTTGGCGTAATCAAAAGCCTCTTTGAAGGACATAAAAGAATGAATCTCAGGGATAATGGAGCGCTTGGACTGTTTAGCTGCAGCCTCAGCAATAGCCTGGTATCTCTCGCCCTTAGATTTCTTCTTTTTGTCATCTAGCTTAACTATACAGTTTTTCATCTGAACAGGAATTATTTCATACACCCCAAGCTCCACGCATTTTTCAATGATGGTCTCCATTCTGTCCCCCTTTGGAACAGCCTGAAATAGATAAATCTTGTTAGGAAGCTCGGTAGATGGCACCTCTTCAAGTACAGAGACCACAAGCTCTTTGTCCATGGCCTCCTTAACTGAACAGATGTAGTTGCATCCATCAGCTGTTGAAACTCTAATCTTCTCACCAGTCTTTAAGCGCACTACTCTAATCAAATGATGTGCATCCTGTCCTGTAATTGTTATCTCACCGCCTACCGGTGATTCATTAATAAATACTTGCTGCATAGCTATTATTTACGAGCGGTAATGTTTACCCACTCTCCTTGATGATTAACCTCTAGAATAGTTAGTCCCACTGCCTCAAGAGCTTCCTTAACTTCATTTTCCTTGAAGTCAATTATTCCTGATGTAATAAAATAAGCTCCTGGCTTCATGGTAGGTGGAACAGCCTCAGCCATCCCTATAATAATGTCTGCCAAAATATTGGCAACAACAACGTCATATTTCTCGTAGCCAACCTTGTCCTGCAACTGCTTGTCATCTGTAAGATTGCCTACGTAATAATCTCCACTTTCCCTTGGAATATGGTTTACTTCAAAATTCTCATAGGTGGATGCGATGCAGTCATCGTCAATATCGGTGCCAACCAAGTGGCAATCCCCATCCAAAAGCTTGCTTGCAATTATGGATAAAATACCGCTACCACAACCAATATCAAGAATCTCGTTCCCAGGCTTTAAGTATTTCTTAAGCTGTCTAATGCAAAGCTGAGTTGTCTCATGCTTGCCTGTACCAAAGGAAACACCTGGATCTATCTCAACAAATATCTTACCTTTATCCTCTGGGCCAAGCTCCTCCCAAGTAGGCTTGATAAGAATATCATCAATATAAAATGGCTTAAAGAACTGCTTCCAATTGTTAATCCAGTCCTCCTGCTTAGTAACAGAAGTATCTATGGTGGCCTCTCCTACATCCATAGTCTCCTTAAGTTCTGCAAGAGCCACCTTTACCTGCTGGATAATATCCTCGTGGTCATCATCCTCACCTAAGTAAAATGAAACCTTTGAAAGTCCATCATCCTCTGGCAAATCTGGTTGAAGCTCTTCAAACTCGCCTCCTTGATTCTCACCAGAAACTGGTACATTGTTTTCGATTTCAATTGAGACAATGCCAAGCTCCATAAGAGCAGCGCTAACAATCTCTTCAGCTGTTGTTATGGTATTAATCGTATATTTAATCCAGTTCATAAGTCTCCTTTTCCCTAACGGGAAATCTCCAAGGAACGGTCAAAATAACCTATCCCCTTTAACAGCAAAAACACATATCAAGGTTTCCCTTGATATGTGGTGTTATCATAAGTATCAGAATTGCTCAGAGTAAATTGCATACTAACTCTGCGCCTTTTCAGCTGCAGCCTTTGCTGTAATCTCGTCCTTAAGGTCAACGCACTTATCCTTAAGCTTTCTAGATGTGCTTGGCGACTGAATAAGACGAGCAATAAGTTTCATTGCTGCATCGTACTTCTTGTAGTACATAGACATGTTGGCAAGCATAAACTCTACTGCCTCTGAAGCCATACCACAATAGGGTGGAGTCTCAGATGAGATGGCCTTCATGAAGCCTTCGTAGGCCTGCTTATAGAAGCCCTCATACTCCTTCGTAACAAGCTCAACAAGCTTTGGATCTGCATCCTTCTGTCCCTTAAGCTCCTGAAGCTGAGACCTGCGAAGCCAAGCTATCTTAAGGCAAACATAAGCCTTCTCAGACATCTTTGCACGCTTTTTCATGGTGCAGATAAGTGCAAGCTTAAACTTTTCAACTGAATAGTCATAAGAGTATGTCTCTGGAAGCTGCTCAGCCTGAGGCTTGAAGCTAGGACAAAACTCAGAGCGAATAAGCTTTACACGAGCTGTATCAATCTTAGAAAATGTAGTATCAAGTGCTGAGTATCCACAGTGTGGGCATGACATAAAGTCGTATTTGCACTTGTCAACATACTCATAATTTGGTCTAAGGTCAAAGTCTGGCTCAAGTCTCTTGAGCTTTGTTGCAAGAACTGCCTTGATAGGGAAATCCTTGTCACACACAGGACATCTAACCTTTTTATCAAGGATAAAATCCTTTTCCTCTTTAACTACCGGAGCGGCTGCCTGACCAGATGCTCCATCACTCTTTTTGGCGTTTTCATCAGCCAAAATATCTAACTCCCCGTCCATCGAGAAGCCGAACTTTTCCATACCTGAAAGTAAATTCATAATCAATCCTTTACTAATTATTTACTGGTAACTTAAACGAGCTCTTAAGAGATACAATTCTGTTAAACACAAGTGAATCTGGCTTAGAATCCTTGGAATCTACACAGAAAAATCCCTGACGAACAAATTGGAAACTGTCGTATGCCTTGGCATCCTTTAAAGATGGCTCTACAAGGCAATCCTTAAGAACTGTAAGTGAGTTTGGATTAAGATTCAAACTTCCATCCTCATTATACACTCCTTTTTCTTCGTCCACAATGTTTTCGTAGAGTCGCACTTCTGCCTTTAAAGCAGTCTTTGCTGCAACCCAATGGATTGTTCCCTTAACCTTGCGGCCATCTGGGCTGTCTCCACCCTTAGTTGCTGGGTCGTAAGTACAGTGGATACATGTAACCTTGCCATTTTCATCTGTCTCATAGGAATTACATGTAACAAAATATGCATTCATAAGGCGAACTTCGTTGCCTGGATATAATCTAAAGTACTTCTTTGGAGGCTCAATCATGAAATCCTCTCTATCGATGTAAAGCTCTTTGCCAAATGGAACCTTACGACTTCCAAGTGCCTCATTCTCAAGGTTGTTAGGAGCCTCGAGCCACTCTATCTCATCACTTTCATAATTGTCGATAACAAGCTTAACTGGGTCAAGAACTGCCATAACACGACTTCTTGAAGTTTTTAAATCCTCGCGGATACAATATTCAAGCATTGCATAATCAGACGATGAGTTAGCCTTTGAAATACCAGAAAGCTCAACAAACTTCTGAATTGATGAAGGTGTAAATCCGCGGCGTCTAAGAGCTGCGATAGATACAAGACGTGGGTCATCCCAACCGTCTACAATGCCATCCTCTACAAGCTTCTTAATGTAACGCTTTCCTGTAACCACGTTGGTAAGGTACATCTTAGCAAACTCAATCTGACGAGGTGGATGTGCAAAGCCTGCAGACTTAACAACCCAGTCATATAATGGTCTATGATCCTCAAACTCAAGTGTACAAATTGAATGTGTAATACCCTCGAAAGCATCCTCAAGTGGATGTGCAAAATCGTACATGGGGTAGATGCACCACTTATCTCCTGTGTTGTGATGAGTCATGTGAGCAACTCTGTAAAGAATTGGATCTCTCATGTTGATATTTGGGCTTGCCATATCAATCTTGGCACGAAGAGTATGACTTCCATCCTCGAACTTGCCATTTTTCATATCTTCAAATAACTGGAGATTCTCCTCAACGCTACGATTGCGGCTTGGGTCTTCCTTACCTGGCTTTTCAAAATCGCCACGGTACTCTCTCATCTCCTCTGCTGTAAGGTCTGAAACATAGGCTAAGCCTTTTTTTATCAAATCAACAGCAACCTCATACATCTTATCAAAGTAATTAGAAGCAAAATAAAGATGCTCGCCCCAATCTGCGCCAAGCCACTGAATATCAGCCTTGATAGAATCAACGAACTCTACCTTTTCCTTGGTTGGATTGGTGTCATCAAATCTCATATGGAACTCACCGTTGTACTTCTTGGCAAGGCCATAGTTCAAGATGATTGACTTAGCGTGACCTATATGTAAGTAACCATTAGGCTCTGGTGGGAAACGTGTACATACATGGTCGTACACACCTTCCTTTAAGTCTTTATCGATTTCTACCTCGATAAAATTCTTGCTTACTACTTCTTCACTCATTTCATATATTCCCTTCAATTTATTGGTGTTTATTTCTTAATATGCTTGTGTGTAAACAAATGATCACTGCAGTACTCATAATTGCCATCGCACTTGCTGCAGAATCTAAACTCAAGTTCCGGATTGGTAAGCTCAGTGCGACCACATACTACACATCTATGCTTAGCAATTGGTGTACCATCACGATACTGGGTACGTGGTGGTGTAGCCTGTCTCCTAAATTCAGCCCTTCTTCGCATTTCCTTTGGATTGAACCTGATGGTCCTTTTGGTCATCAGATAGAAAATGCCAAAGTTCAAAAGCGACATGATGATTGGGATAGCCGCAAAAATAAGGCCACCTGAAATATACTGAACAACAGTAATTGTAATCATTACCAGGTAAAAAATTGACATCCACTTCATCTTGATAGGAATGATGAAATAAAGTAATACCTGCATATCTGGAAAACATGCAGAGAATGCCAAAAATATAGATAAATTAATGTAATAAGTACTGATTGTCGAGCCAATAGGAACTGTAACGCCCCAAATAGCATATGTTATAAAGGCACCTATAATAGTAAGAATCATACCGCCAAAGATAAATACATTAAAGCGGAATGTGCCCCAAGTATGCTCTAGGGTAATACCCAACTGATAGTACAAGATAAACATAATAATGGCTAACAACAGATTGGTGCTAGGTGGAATCAACACCCAGGTAACTAGTCTCCAAAGCTGAAGGCCATGAATAATGTAATATGGCTCAAGCTGTAAATAGCTAAGCCATGGGACCTGAGTGAGGGTGCTTAAAAACTGAAGCACATAACCAATTCCGTATCCCATTAACAAATATATAATTAAGTTGCGAATGGCGAATTTGCCAAACTTTTTCTCTAATTTATCAAGCAAAACTTACCCTCCAGTAATTGTTTTTAGACATAATTATAGACTTTAAAGATTATAAACCTTTAAAGCCCATTACCGCAACATAAATCTTTATTAAAAAATCATAAAATCAATCTTACTCCAAATAACTATCAACGTTATTTTTATCGATTTTTTCGTATGGAACAAAATAGTATTTTCCATCTGTAAGCTCAATAGATTTGTCCACCTGGCCGTATCTTGCAATACTTGTAGCCATCATTGCTATAACTCTGCCCTTTTCCTTAGCGTTGTTTAAGGCAGTGCCATCAATGTCACCTGCTGCTATAGCCTCCAACGCCTCCTGCTGGCCATTTACACCAACAACCATTGGCATAGTCTGAACCCCAAACTCCTTTAGGGCATCAACCGCACCAAGAGCCATGTTGTCATCGTTAGCTATTACAAGCTCAATCTGTCTAGGATAGCCCTGTAAAAGTGCCGTAAGCTTAGTGTGAGCCTGCTGTCTATCCCAGTTGGCCATCTCGTCTCCAAGGCGTTCAAGCTCGACACCACCATTTATAATGGTTTCAACAGAGACACGGCTTCTAACTATGGCATCCTGATGGCCTGCCTCGCCCTCAAGCATAACATACTGGATTACTCCATCCTGGTTTAAATCCACCTGCTCAAACTTTTCTTTAAGAGCCTCAAGCACAATCTCACCCTGGATGATTCCGCTTTCCTCAGCCTTTGCTCCAACATAGTAAAGCTTGTCAAAACGATTCAGGTCATCCTCAACAACCTCGCGATTGAAAAAGATAATCGGTACATCGGCAGACTTTGCCTTTTCAATAATTACTGTGGCATCTGTTCTATCCACGATATTTACGCAGATAACATCATAACCTCGCTCGATGAAATCCTCCACCTGGTCATTTTGGACCAGCTGATTCTTGCCGGAATACATAACTGTAGTAGTAATATCCATATTCTGCTGCTGGGCATACTCGGCGAGAGAATCCTCGATATTGTGTCTGATGTCCTCAGTAAATGGATCAAACTCGGTGTACATAGTGATGCCCACCTTGATTGATTCCTTTTTATCAGTCTCTTCTTCCCCTTTTGTGCACCCTGAAAATGACAGACTGACCATAACAGCCAAAATAACATAGCGGCTTAATAATCTTTTAAACATACCTTCTCCTATACCTTACTTAACAAATGGAAACAATACCTTTTCCAATTGCTCAGAATACATAGTCTTTCTATCAACTATGTAATAAAGCGGCACTCCCCTAGCAATCCTTGTAAGTGACTTTCCTTCAAGAAAATGCTTTACCGTTATATACCCTAAGGCATAATCATCCTCGTAAGCCAGTGCTCTTAAGGCTGATGAATCAAGATAATATACAGATTCCTGCCTGTTATCAATAGCATATATAGCAATATCCTCAGAGATATAATTTTTCTTGGATACTAACAAATCTATAGTTTCTGAGTCAAGAGCAACTACACCATCGTGCTTGCTAGAGTATTTTAGGTTGTATATGTTTTTTAATAGTTCTGATGAATTGCTGCAAATTTGAACATCATATTCTAATTCACTATCTTTGAAGCCATCCTTTAAGCCTTCAATTGCATCATTCGTATTTACGGAATCTTCGCTTGCTAAAAAAAGCAGACTGTGACTTTCGTTTTCCTCTAATATGTACTGAGCAAAGTCTTGCCCCAGCTTAAACTCATCCGCTTGTATGTTATAACTCTCATTTTTAGAGTTTCCATTTTTTACAAATGAAACAGTGCTGAGCATGTGATTAGCTCTGACGTAATCGTACACCTGCTCATAGAAGCCACTATTTACAATGACATAGTCGGCGCCTTCACTGATTTGACGGTTAATCATATCGATTTCGCCTTCCGCGCCGGCGTCAATTGGACTGTTCACATAGTTGATAATGCAATCAATGTCAGAAGCTGCAGCCTCAGAGCCTGATATCATATTATCCCACTGATCCAAGTTGTCCCCACTGGCAACAAAGGAGATCTCAGTAGTCTCTCTTGTGAGCCTACTGTAATTAATATAAATGTAGTACTCAACCAAAATGAGACCAAGAAGGGCGAAAAAGAAACCAATTAGCAACTTTTTATTTTTCATTTTCTACCCCCTTCATGTACTCCTCGTAAGTAAGCTTAGGCAGCCTGATGGTGGCTGTTGTACCCTCGTCTAACTCACTGGTAATAGATAGGCCGTAATCCTCTTTGAAATAGAGATTAATGCGCTGATTAATATTCCAAAGACCGATTCCTGAGCCCTTACCCTTAGAAGCGGATTTTTCGGTAAGGAGATTTTCAAGTACCTCTGGTGGAATTCCCATTCCATTATCCCTTACCTCGATATAGATGTCTCCATCCTTCTGATATGCCTCAACATCAATAATACCCTCATCATCCAAATCACCTACGGCATGATAAATGGCATTTTCAATAAGTGGCTGAATAATAAGCTTGATGGTGATACAGTTTTCGATTTCTGGGTCCACCTTAATATTGGCCTCGAACTTGTTCTTGTAACGAATCTTTTGAATCGCAAGATAGTTCTTGGCGTGAGTAATCTCATCCTTGATGGTAATGATATTGTTGCCCTTGCTAAGACTGATTCTAAAAAGCGAGGCAAGACTAGTAATCATAGAAATAGCCTCTGGATACTTCTGGGCTTCAATCATCCATACAACAGAATCCAAAGTGTTATATAAAAAGTGCGGATTGATCTGAGCTTGAAGGGCATTTAATTCGGATTTACGTTTATCCTTCTGCTCTGCAACTCGCTCATCCATAAGATTTCTCATCTGTACAACAAGGGATTTTATGGTCCGGCCCAAGTGCCTAATCTCATGGGAACCGCCAATATAAATGTTGTCTGCGTCAAATCTTCCGCCTTCAATATCGTTAAGAGAATTCTCCAAACGTCGTATTGGGTCGGTAACAATCTTGGAAATGAAAAAATTACCAAAAGTAATGAGGAACAGGGTAACTGTAATGATAATGAGCATAAACACCCTAAGCTGGTTGTACTCAACAGCCAAATCCTCCATAGGAACAACTGATACAATCTTCCAGCCTGTATAACCAACAGTCTTTACAACTACTGCGCGCTGTTGGCCATTGAAACGCTCAACATAGTTGCCCTCATCGTAGCTTGCAGCCTTGATATTATTTTCCTTGGCAAGACCTGCATAGATAGCCTTCTGTCTTGGGTGAAAAATAATCTCACCGTTAGAATCAATCAGGTACACATAGCCTTTACTCTGCTCATTTACATTTGAAAACATCTGCTCTATGGCAGAATAGTTCATATCTACAAGCAAAATACCGCGCCTCGTATGTCCCATGTAGTTAAGCTCCACGCTTCGACTTAAGGACACAACCCAATAGTAGCGATAATTACTGCTATCAAACATGTTTTGAACATGTGGAGAAGAGAAATGAAAATTCTCAATTCGCTCTTCTGTATTCATAAACCATTCCTGCTTGGTAAAGTCCACCCCTGCCTTTCTAGTGGCAATTGGCGCAGCAGAAATCAAAGCCCCATCCTGGGAAATGCAGGCGATACTAATAAGATTGTCCTTGTTGGCCTCGTACAAAAGGTCCATTTCCTTGGTCATGGTATCGCTGGTCAAATCCAAATTCTTGATTACGTTGTAATACATACTGTTGGAAATACCCATCATATTTCGTAAATACGAATTAAGGTTCCAACTAATCTGATCAATAACCTTTTCATTGTAGTCTATGGCTGTCTGCTTTGCTGTGTTGATATAGTTGGTGTAAAAAGCAAGAGCCATAAATGTCATACTCAAGATAGAAACAATAGTAAAAGAAAGGGATATAATCAGCTGAATACTGCGGCGTTTAGAGGCCCTCTTAATATTTTTTATATAATTTATAAGATTAAACTTTTTCATCTTATATCCTTCTAAGGCCTTTAATTACTAGCCTTCTTTCTTTTGTCTATACTTGGATGGTGAAATGCCATATGCCTTTTTAAACACATAGCTAAAGTAATTCGGTTCGTCGTAACCAATCATTCCGGCAATAATATATGCCTTTTCATCAGTGTTATCTAAAAGCCAAACTGCCTTTTCCATCCTAAGATTGGTTAAATAGGTGACAAAGGTTTCACCTGTATTTTTCTTAAACAGTGATGAAAAATAATTTGGACTAACATTTAAATGCTGACAGAGCCTGTCAACAGAAAGGTCTGATTCACTGTAGTGCTCGGTAATGTACTCCTTGGCCTTGTCAATTAGCATACTGGTGCTGTCATGACGAGTCTGATTGATTCTATCCTTGAGCCAGAAGCATCTTACAGAGAACCACTTTTCAAGCTCATCTATAGACTCAACGCTATCTAGAAAATCAAAAATATCCTTGTCCATGCCACCGATTTCATCATCGTTTACAGCAAATGATTTTGCCAGTTTGATGATCTCAAAATAAGCCTCCAAAATAGAAAGCTTTAATTGATAAAGAGCCATATCATTGCTTGATATATTAAGGAAAAATTCATGGATTACCTGAGTAAGTTCCTCTTCTTCTCCGATTTTAATCTGCTTTAAAATCTGGTTAACATTGTCGTTTTCAAAAAGATTTACAAAGTTTCCCCTAGGCTCCAAATCCTTAATTGAAAATGCCTGATTCTCATCAAGCAATATTCTGTAGGCTGCAGCCTCCTTGGCAGACTTGAAAGAGCTAAACAAATCCTTTAATTCCGTGACAATAGAACCAACTCCCGCTGTAGTTGGCACCTCCAAAAGCTTTGCAGAAAGCTTACAAATCTGGTCAAGGTTTACAACAAACTCGTCGTACTCCTCTGCCTTTTCAAAGCATCCAAGGACGATTACGTTGCCCAGGTAGTTGATGCAGTAATAATTTGCAAAACTACCAAGACGTTCCTTGGTCAGCTGGTTAAGTGAAACTGAAAGCAAACGCCTCTTGTCATTATTAATATTTGAATCGTTTTCAAAGGAAAGCTTTATAATGCCGACGGCATAGAATTCCCCCTTAATTCCCTCTCCATAATCAGAAATAATCTCGTCGATTCGCTCTGGCTCAATGTGGCCCTCAATAAGACCAATCAAAAACTGCTCTCTAAATAAAGGAAAACTCTCCTGATAATACTTTTCAAGAGTTTCCAAGTTACGGCGCTTATCTAACTCGTCGTCTAATCTGGCCTTTAATCTAGAAAACACATTGTAGAGCTCATCGGCATCGATAGGCTTAAGAATATATTCCTCTGCAGATAGCTCAATTGCCTCCTTGGCATAATCGAACTCATCGTATCCAGAAAAAATAACAATCTTGGTGGCAGGCAGCTCTGCTTTTAAAAGCTTGGCAAACTCTAGGCCGTTTAAGAAAGGCATATTGATATCTGTCATGACTACATCAGGCTGCTTTTCCAATGCCTTGTCTAGGGCGTCCCTGCCATTTTCAGCAGTGGCCACCACATTAAAGCCCAATTCGTGCCAATTAATCTTTCTTTCGATGGCGATACGAGCTTCCTCTTCGTCATCTACTAGCATTACATTGTACATACTAAAACTCCCAATACTAAAGTAGGTCTATTATACCAAAAAGTCTTTCAAACTTCACTAATTCTCTCGGTCCTTTTGCTGATATTATTTCGTTCCTACACTCTTATGCTGACTCAAATTTATAAGCTTTACATTCAAAAATTGTAGGTAATTCCCCTGTTGGATTATATACACCTTAGTTGTCTGATTTTGGAATGAATCTAGTGTAATAGAAAATGAGTTTTGAAAGATATGGGCAGACCGAGCCATGGACGGCGAGGTCAAGGAAAGTTGAACATGGATGTGAATCTTGACTGGTGCCCATATCTACAAAATACGTTTTCTTAATTACACTTGATGAATGGAATATGAAGACAAATAAGGTGTATATAACCAAAAGGGGAATACATAATGTTGGATATGTAAAGCTTATAAAACAAGGAGCCCCACAGATTATGTGGAGCTCCAAGAATTATTTTTCTAGCGTAAATGTTAACCAAAAAGAGTTGAGAGAAACAGAAAGGTTTAGTTATTCTTACGCTTAGAAAGTACGTCAACGGTTACTGCTCCGAGGAGAACGGCACCCTTAACGATCTTTTGAATATCGGTAGACCATCCAAAGAGGGACATACCGTTGTTAAGCACACCCATTACGAAGGCACCAACTACAGCACCAAGGATTGTACCAGAACCACCGGCTACGGCAGCACCACCAATGTAGCAAGATGCGATGGCATCCATTTCGAAACCATCACCAGCCTTTGGTGTAGATGAACCGTTTCTTGCTGAAAGCACGATACCAGCTACAGCTGATAAGATACCCATGTTGGTATATACCCAGAAGAATACCTTGTTGGTGTTGATACCAGAAAGGTTTGCTGCTTTTCTGTTACCACCCAAGGCGTAAATCTGGCGACCTGCAACAGTCTTGGTTGTGATGAATGCGTAGATAGCAATAAGGATTACCATGATAAGAAGTACGAATGGAAGTCCGTTGTATCTAGCAAGCTTGTAGAAGAAGAACCAAAGAATGAATAACTCGATTCCAAGCTTTAACACTGTCTGCCAAACTGGAGCAAGTGCAAAGTTGTATTTCTTTTTAATCTTTGTATTTCTAACTTCTGAGAAAATAAGTGCTGCAGATGCAATGATTGCAATTGCAATCGATACTAAATCAAGTGGTTGTCCACCTGCAAAAATCTTGTAGTTTGGAAGGAATCCAGCACCAATAAAGTTGTAGCTTACTGGAAGAGGTCCCTTTGTCTGCGCCTGGAGAAGTGTATATGTAAGTCCGCGACCCATAAGCATTGTTGCCAGTGTAACAACGAATGGTGGAATACCTAAGTAGGCTATGAATACGCCTGCAAACATACCAACCAAAAGACCAATAGCAAGGGAAGCAAAAATAGCAACCCACATATTTGCCTTGTGATCCATCAACATGATTCCGGCTGTAGCACCACATAAAGCTACAATGGAACCAACACCTAAGTCGACGTTACCTGTAAGTACGCAGAGCAACATACCGATTGCAAGGATTACTACGTAACCATTCTGCATTACAAGGTTGTTAATATTCATAGGTGTAAGGTTTTTGCCATGAGTAATCAAGGCGAATATTAAATAAATAACAATCAAGGCAATGAACATGCCGTATTGTTTCATATCTAGATTAACGCGTTTATTTTTCATTTCCATCTTCCTTTCTGTTATGCGCCATTACGCACTGCATAATTTTCTCCTGAGAAACCTCTTCACTGGTTAACTCACCTGCTATCTCGCCCTCGTTTATAACGTATATACGGTCGCAGGTACCAATGATTTCCGGCATTTCTGATGATATAACGACTACCGCCTTACCAGCCTTTGCCAGCTCATTAATAACACAGTAAATTTCGTATTTAGCACCTACATCGATTCCTCGTGTTGGTTCATCCAGAATCAATACATCAGGCTGTGTAAGCATCCATTTTGCAAGTACAACCTTTTGCTGATTACCACCGGATAATGAGCCAACCACTTGGTTGATGGAATTAGCTTTTACATTTATTCTCTTTCTATATTCTTCAGCAGCCAAGATTTCCTGGTTTCCATCTATAACACCATGCTTAGAAAAGAACTTTGGACGTGCAGCAAGAGTCATATTCTCTTTGATGTCGCCAATTAAGATAAGACCATTTGTCTTTCTATCCTCTGTAACATAAGCAAGCTTGTTATCAATGGCATCCTTAACTGTACGGATATTAACTTCCTTTCCATTGATTTTGATAGTACCCGAAATCTTTTGTCCGTAGCTGTGGCCAAATACACTCATAGCAAACTCTGTACGTCCTGCGCCCATCAAGCCTGCCAAGCCAACAACCTCTCCTGCTTTAACTTCGATGTTTATGTCTTTAAGAACTTGTCTGTCTGGATCATCTGGATGGAATACATTCCAATCCTTGACCTCAAATATTGTGTCACCGATAGTAACACCTTCTCTAACGGGATATCTGTTAGTAAGCTCACGACCAACCATGGCCTTGATAACTCTATCCTCTGAAAAATCATCTACTCCCTTAACGAGAGTCTCAATTGTCTTACCATCACGAATGACAGTAACAGCATCAGCAACATAGCTGATCTCGTTGAGCTTATGAGAAATGATGATACAGGTAATGCCCTGTCTCTTAAGCTCTAGCATAATATCAAGAAGCTTTTTAGACTCCTCGTCGTTTAATGCGGCTGTAGGCTCGTCGAGAATAAGAAGCTCAACCTTCTTTGCCATAGCCTTTGCAATTTCGATAAGCTGCTGCTTACCAACACCAAGTGTGTTAACTGGTGCGTTAACATTTTCATTTTCAAGTCCTACTTTAGCAAGCATTTCCTGAGCACGTTGTCTTGTCTTTGTCCAATCAATAACACCCTTCATAGACAATTGTTCATTTCCTAAGAACACGTTTTCAGCAATAGAAAGAAGGGGACTTAACGCTAATTCCTGATGGATAATAACGATTCCTTTTGCTTCAGAATCCCTTAGATTATGAAACCTACAAGGTTGGCCTTTGTATTCTACCTCGCCCTCATAAGTACCAAAGGGATAAACGCCGGAAAGGACATTCATCAGTGTAGATTTGCCAGCACCATTCTCTCCACAAAGAGCATGGATTTCCCCCTTTTTCACTTGCAGATTAACATCATCAAGTGCTCTTACTCCGGAAAATTCTTTAATGATATGTTTCATTTCCAAGATGTAATCTGACATTTTGTTTCTCCTTCTTATAATTAGTGGCGACTTTAAAAGCCGCCACTATTAATGATTTATTTATTAAGGTTCAAAAGCAGTAAGTGGAATATTGCTTTTGAATCTAGCTCTTTCGAGCTAGACATGATTTTTTGAATCAAGTTCAAAAAATCCTGCCAATTACGAAATCAAAAAATTTGATAATTTTTTGATTTCTACTCAGCTAACTGCTCTTCTGTGTAGTAACCACCATCAACGATAATTTCTTTGTAGTTGTCCTTATCTACTGCTACAGGTGTGCAGAGGTATGAAGGAACAACGAGCTTGCCATTGTCATACTGCTCTTTATCGTTAATCTCTGGCTCTGAGCCTTCAAGAACTGCCTGAACCATTGTTACGCACTTGTCAGCAAGGAGACGTGTATCCTTGTAGATAGACATTGTCTGTGAACCTGCAATGATGTTCTTTGTAGCCATAAGCTCAGCATCCTGACCTGTGATAAGTGGCCAATCCTTGCCAACCTTGTAGCCTGCTCCCTCAAGAGCTGCCTTACATCCATAAGCGAAACCATCAAAAGCTGTTGCGCAGATATCAAGCTTCTCATCTGAATAGAATCCTGTTAAGTAGTTCTCACAGTTCTGCTGAGCTGTTTCCTGAGACCATCTTAAGATACATGTGTCATCAAATGATGTTCTGCCTGACTTACATACCAATGTGCCATTGTCAAGGTATGGCTTAAGAACTTCCATAAGACCGTTGTAAAGCATTACCGCGTTGTTGTCATCTGGAGAACCCATGAAGAACTCGATTGTGTATGTCTCGTCTGTGTTTGCAAGATCCTTAGCTTCCTCAATGTACTTACCGATTGCTGTACCAACACCCTTGTTATCGAATGTTGCATAGTAGCTAACAGCATCTGTGTCCATAAGAAGACGATCGTAAGCGATGATAGGAATACCAGCTTCCTTAGCCTGTGCCTCAACGTTTACAAGAGCTGAAGAGTCAACAGCTGCGATTACGAGACAGTCAGCACCAGCTGCAATCATGTTCTCAATCTGAGAAACCTGAGCCTGTACATCATCCTCTGCGTACTGAAGGTCAACCTCATAGCCTAAAGCTTCAAGCTTTTCCTTCATGTTGCTACCATCGTTGATCCATCTCTCAGATGACTGAGTAGGCATTGCAACGGCAACTTTCTTGCCAGAGCTATCTCCCTTTTTAGCTTCTGTTGTTGTAGCAGCAGCTGAGCCGTCATCTGTAGGTTCGCCTGTGTCTGCAGGACCACAACCAATAAGTAAGCCCATAGACATTACGGCAGTAAGCAATAACCCCAAAACTTTCTTTTTCATTATTTCTTCTCCTCCTAAAAATATTTCTGCAACCCTTTGTTGCTTTTTACTATAAAAAGATTCTAGCAGTTCCCCTTTTTGTTTAAAATATAAAATTCTATTTTCAATCTTAGAAAATCTACAATAAAAATCTATACATTATGTTTTAATCGTTTAAGGAAAATTATCCCTCATATATGCAATATGAACATTAATAATCAGGAAGAAAAATCCCACTTTATTTTTCCCAATTTCTTTTTACTTGAATTTTCCATAACACAGGAAAGAACCCTTAAAGAGTTTATTATTTTTAAGAAATTAAAACCGATTTTTCTAATACTAACAGAGTGTTGTTAATTTATAGGATATTTCTATAAAAAAGTCCCTTCCTGTATTTAGGATATTCTAACCAGATAAAATAATTTTCCAGTAAATGGAATTATCCTAGATACAGAAAGGGAAATTTTAAACTAATATAAGCTCTACTATAAATACCACTGCACAGCATATAACAGCAACTCTAAACAGGCTTTGGTTAAACCAGGCTGCAACTGTGCCGGCGATTAATGCAAGAATGCCTGCCAGCTTATTTTGCGTAGCCTCTACTATGGCCGGGAAAGTCATAACCGCCAATGTAACGTAAGGCACATAATATAGAAAGGACCTGACAAACTTATTTTGAATTGGCTTTCTAAAAATGGTAACTGGCAATGCTCTGATTATAAAACTCACAAGACCCGACACCAATATATAAATATAAATATTTCTACTCATCGCTCTCCTCCGGATAAGGGAAAATAATAGCTGCCAACGAGGCAATCACAACCGTCAAGATGATTGTCCTTGTACCGCTTGAAATCTGTGCAAGCACAGGCACTGTTGATGCAACATAGCTAAGAACAAAACAAATGAGAATAATAACTGCTACTATCCTATTTTTCCTAGCCGCCGGAATGATACAAGCCAAAAACATTCCATACAAAGCAACAGATAAGGCGCTCACTAATCTAAGTGGCATAAGCTCACCTGCAATTACACCAAAGGCTGTACCAAAGGCCCACCCCGGTAGAGCCAAGGTAAATGCTCCGTAGCTATAATATGGATTGATGTAACCCGGTCGGTTCATGGCGATGGCAAATAGCTCATCTGTAATATCAAAGGCAACGGCCAGCCTGTGAATCAGCGGCGTATCCTCATGCATCTTTTGACTGACTGCAGTGGACATAAGCAGGTATCTGGCATTGGCCACAAAAGTCATCAGTGCCACCTCTAAATAGGTAGCCCCAGCACCAATCAATGTAAACACGGCGTATTCTCCGGCGCTGGCATTATTTAAAAGCGAAGCCAAAAATCCTTGAAATGGAGATAGTCCGGAATTCTTCGCCAAAATACCAAGTGAAAATGAAACAGCCAAATATCCCAATCCAATTGGAAGACCATCTCTTAATCCCTCTTTAAATGCTGTTTTTTTAGATTCAAAATAAAAAGTTTTCATAGTTTTTTAATACATTCGCCTTCGCAAAAGTGTAAAATCATATATATAATATTTCATTGATTAGGAGCAATCCCCATCAATCAACGACAGCCTAATAAATAATATAATACAGCTGTAATAGAATCAAGGAGATTTACTGTGAAACCTGGAGTATACAAAGCGACAAAGAAAAACGGCGATATCTACTACCGCGGAAATATCACCTACAATGGCAAGCACATTAGCATCGGAAGCTTTGATACCGAAGCCCAGTGCAACAAGGCCTACAACGAAGCCTGGACCATTCTAAAAAACAATTCTATTACTATGCTTTCCTATCAAAACAAAATTAAATCTCTGCCTTTTGAAAAGATAGTGATTTTAATAAATTTTAGAGACAACAAAATCTACATCAAAAATCCTATCTATCTGCAGAATAATTATTTCATTTACTACCTTGATCAATCTACTATTCTAAAATTTGACAAGGATGACTTATTCTACTATTCAAGCCACAAAATTCAGTACCGTGGCGGCCACCTATTTGTCAGTGACTACGGTATGCAGTACAACATCCTAAGTCGATATGGCATAAGACCATATGCAGTCAAAGGCAAGGACTATGTATTCGCCAACGGCGATGAATTTGATATGCGATACTCAAATATTATTTTAGTTAATAAGTATCATGGTGTCACTAAGGAAGACAAATCAGGACGTATTAAATACGTTGCCAAGATTCATCTTAATGGCGACTTCATCATAGGCCGATATTCCAGCGAAGCCAAGGCCGCTGTAGCCTACAACAAGGCTGTGGATTTGTGCAAATCCCGTGGCATGAATAAAAACTTTGCCACCAACTTTGTCACAGAGTTCACTCCTCGAGAATACGCCGACGTATATACGGATATTAAGATATCCTCACACTTATACAAGTTCTTCCGCAATAAAAACTTTAGAGAAGCTTAAAAAGAGCCAAGGCATTTGCCTTGGCTCTTATAATATTTAAGATTAGTTGTTGATGAACTTATCTTCCTCGTTGTTCCATGAGTAAAGTTGACGAATTTCCTCACCAACCTTCTCTGATGGATGCTCAGAAGCGAGCTTTCTCATAGCCTGGAAGTGTACCTGACGACCAGCTGGAGACATATCAAGGAGGAATTCCTTAGCGAATGAACCATCCTGGATATCTGAAAGAACCTGCTTCATAGCCTTCTTAGTATCCTCTGTGATAATCTTTGGACCTGTGATGTAATCACCGTACTCAGCTGTGTTAGATATTGAGTATCTCATACCTGCGAAGCCTGACTGGTAGATAAGGTCTACGATAAGCTTCATCTCGTGGATACACTCAAAGTAAGCGTTTCTTGGATCATAGCCAGCCTCAACAAGTGTCTCAAAACCAGCCTGCATAAGTGCACATACACCACCGCAAAGTACAGCCTGCTCACCGAAGAGATCTGTCTCTGTCTCTGTACGGAATGTTGTCTCAAGAACGCCGGCTCTAGCACCACCGATACCAAGTGCATAAGCAAGTGCAAGATCAAGAGCCTTACCAGTAGCATCCTGCTCTACAGCAACAAGACAAGGAACACCCTTACCGGCCTGGTACTCAGAACGTACTGTGTGACCTGGTCCCTTAGGAGCAATCATAGTAACATCAACATCAGCTGGTGGCTTGATGCAACCAAAGTGAATGTTGAAACCATGAGCGAACATAAGCATGTTGCCAGCCTCAAGGTTTGGCTCGATGTCCTTCTTGTACATATCAGCCTGCTTCTCATCGTTGATAAGAATCATGATGATATCAGCCTTCTTAGCAGCCTCTGCAGCTGTGTAAACTGTAAGTCCTTGCTTCTCAGCCTTAGCCCATGACTTAGAACCCTCGTAAAGACCGATAATAACATCGCATCCGCTCTCCTTAAGGTTGAGCGCGTGAGCGTGACCCTGGCTACCGTAACCAATAATAGCTATTGTCTTACCCTTCAATAATGAAAGATTACAATCTTCCTGATAATAAATCTTTGCGTCTTGTGACATTTTCTTATTCCTCCTATGTGAATCAATAAAAAATTAAAAACTTAGCAAATACTATATAGATAAACCATTACAAGATAACTACATCGTCTGTACCACGGCTAAGACCTGTAAGACCTGTACGAGCCAACTCGAGAATGTCGTAATCTCCCAACATATCAAGGAATGAATCCAACTTGCTCTGATTGCCAGTAACCTCAAGAACCATGGAATCATGAGTAACATCCACAACCTTGCCATGGAAAATCTCTACAATAGTAAGTACATCCTGTCTATCAGTGTTACGAGCTGAAATCTTAACTAACATAAGCTCTCTTGTAACTGAAAGCCCGTCCTTTAACTCCTTGACGTTCATGACTTCGGTAAGCTTTGAAACCTGCTTTTCAATCTGCTCTAAAATCATGTCATCACCATGTGTTACGATAGTAACTCTAGTGTATCTAGGGTCTGCTGTAACCCCAGCTGAAAAGCTATCGATATTGTAGCCTCTACGGGAAAACAAACCTGAAATTCTGCTTGTAAGACCTGGTGTATTCTCGACAAGAATAGAAAGGACCTTTTTAGATTCCATATCGTCACTCCTAATAATTGATTTGTTTTATCACTTTAATGGTTTACAGTATAAAACTATAAAAATTCTATCACAATAAAGGAAGATGTCAACCCAAAATATAATCAAAATATAATGAAAACCGGCTGTTTTTTCTATTATAATAGCAAATAAAAAACTATTCAAAAACCTGGGTTCCTGAATAGTTAATAATATCTTCCATCATTTGGATTGTAGAGGCCCATTTGAATTGGCTGTCTGGAATCCTCATAACATAAAGTAATGTAATAATCTCTAAACTCAAAGCCCTGCTTGGTCCACTCCAGCTTGCCCTTTTCGCAGTCACAGTACTCACTGTAATCCACCCACTGCATCACCTGCATCAAAGGCCTGTCCATCATCTTGCTGGTTGCCTCTTTGAAGGTCCATACTTCAGTGAACTTTTTATCCAGCTCATTTCTCTTAACAGATTCAAGAAATTCTAAATCGTACTTGGTAAAATATCTCTCCACCAATTTTCTATCAAAAGGACGAATGCGTTCCACATCAATACCAACTGGCTTGTCTGAAATGGCACAAACCGCAAAATAATCGGAATGCGAAATACTAAACTCAACATTCTTAGGCTGTATAAAGATAGGTTTGCCCTGGGATGTGGTGGAATAAACATAAGGTCTTTGAATATGATTCTCCCAAAGAAGTTTCTCTAAAAGGTGGGAAGCTCCCAATCGCTCGCACTTACCCTTCATGGTTTTGGCCTCATCAACATGAGCCCTTCTCTGAGGACTTATCATGTCGTAAATCTCGTCAAATTTAAAAGGATTTTGTAGTGGTTCACAATTGTATGCTGCCGCTTTTATCATAAGCCTTCCCCTTTGATATTTATAGATTAAGTATATCATAGTAGCCTAAATGTATGTTAAAATTTTCTGTGAAAAAAGTAATTATTCAAAGGTATTCACATCCATTTTTCGGGGAGGCTTATATGCGATTTCTTATTTTTGAAATGAAAACCGTATGCTACAATTCTTATTTATATTTTGGGGATGCTTTAGGTGAGGCTCTTATAGCCCTTGGCCACAGTGTTGAGTACTTTAAGATGGACGAGGATGCCTTAGATGACCTGGAGCAATATGTCGGCCAGAAATTTGACTGCCTGATTGATTTCAACTCAGATTTGCCCTGCGCTCTTATGGATGATGATTCCTTTTTCTTAGATCATGTTGATGCTCCATTTTTTGATATTCTTTTGGACCATCCCCTCTATCATCATGACACACTTAAAAGCAAACTAAAAAACTTTAACGTAATCTGTCTCGACCAAAATCACAAGGATTACGTTTTAAAATATTATCCTCATATAAAGTCTGTTTTAGTTACGCCTATGACTGGCGAGCTTGCCTTTGGTGTGGATTCTATTGACTGGGATAGCTATTATAACCGCCCTTATGACGTGCTTTTCTCAGGCACTTATACTGCTCCAACCAGAATTGAAGCTTCTATATTAAAGCTGCCTGATATGATAAAGGATAACGTATATACGTTAATAGAAATGATGAAGGCAGACTCCGGGCTTACAATAGAAAAGGCTGTTGATGCACTTGCAAGAAACGAGATTTATGACTATATCAACTCTGACAAGCCTTTACACACACAAATATTCTATCTGGCAGACACCTATATTCGCTGCCTTAATAGAAAGGCTTTAGTTGAGTCACTTGATAAAAATGTATCTGGTCTGCACCTTTTTGGAAATCTATGGGAAGAGCTAGATTTAAAACATGCAACAATTCACCGCGAGATTCCATTTAATCTCACCTTTACTGTTTTTAATAAGGCCAAAATTTCCGTAAATATCATGCCAAACTTTAAGGCAGGTTGTCATGATAGAGTCTTCTCCGGCCAGCTTAACGGTGCTGCAGCTCTTACCGATGCAACCACTCTTTTACTAAAAGAATATAAGGACAAGGAAAGCATTTTATTTTATGACCTTAATAATATAGAAGAAACAGCTTCAATTGTAGATTCGGCTTTGTCCGATTTAACAACTCTTAAAAAAATAGCCCAGAATGGTTATGAAATTGCTTCCAAAAACCATACCTGGGCCAATATAGCTAATATAATTATTAATGCTCTAAATTAATCTAAGTTAAGCATCTCCTGATAGAAAGCGAAGTAATCCTTTCTAGCCTGTTTTGTAAACTCAATTGCTGTACGTGGATGCTGATTTAAGAGACCTGTTGTAAGGTACTGAAGGTCGTAACCCCATACAACGCCCTGCTCTTTAAGTGGCATCATGAAATCCTCAGCAAACTTGAATGCATATCTCTCCTTGTACTTAGGGTTCTTGAGGAAACCTAAGAGCAATTCCATGGCACAGTTACCAGCACCACGTCCCATGCTGCAATATGTAGCATCAAGGAAGTCTACATCATCACCTACTGCCTCGATTGTGTTGGCAAATGCAAGCTTCTGATTGTCATGAGCATGAATACCAACCTTCTTGCCGTACTTAGCAGCTGCATTGCAGTACACATCAGCAATACGCTGAATCTGCTCAGGATATAATGAACCATAGCTGTCTACGATGTATACGCACTCAATAGGTGTCTGACAAACAATATCAAGAGCTGCCTTGATGTCGTCCATCTGAGCTGTTGAGATTGCCATGATGTTACATGTAGTCTCATAGCCCTTCTTAGCAGCATCCTCAATCATAGCTACTGCACCTGGTAACTGGTGAAGGTATGTAGCAACTCGAATCAAATCAACTGGGCTCTCGCTCTTGTCGTGAATATCCTCCTTGTAGTTACATCTTCCAACGTCTGCCATGATAGCAAGCTTAAGATCTGTGTCGTTGTCTCCAACTATCTTTCTAATATATTCATCAGATGAAAACTTCCATGGTCCAAACTTTGACTCATCGAACTGCTCTTTGTCAGCACGATAACCCATTTCCATGTAATCAACCCCGGCCTTTACATTAGTTAAATAAAGTGCCTTAGCAAACTCGTCTGTAAAATAAAAGTCATTAACAAGACCTCCATCACGAAGTGTTGCATCAACTACACGTACGCTTTCTCGAACTTCGAGAAGCTTTGAAACCTCTTTCATCTATCTGTCCTCCATAATTTGTATTAGTGCACTTTAGTGGTTAAAAGTGCTAAAGTATTGTCTAGTATACTCGACCGACACAAATATGTCAATATGCATAAAAACAGCCAATCAGCTCAAAATCGGCATTTCTTTAGTAATTATTCACTAACGAGCGCCTAATTTTGAACTAATTGGCTGATAAAAAACCTTATTTTTATAAATTCCTACAATGATTTATACTATCTCAAACATCTGAGTACTTGCATTGAGTTGCTTTGTAACATCGTTGTTTTGATCCATAGCATCATTGATACCCTGAATCTCACCAACAATCTCTGATGCAGAAGATGCTGAAAGTGAAATCGCATTTGAGCTTTCCTGAACTGAGCAAGAAATAGACTCAATTCTATCTGCCATTTCATTCATTACAGCATTAAGGTTGTCTGCCTTTTCAGAGAACTTTTCAAGCATCTCATCAATCTTTGTTGCGGTCTCTTCGTATTTAGAACCAGTCTCAACAAAAGCATCGTAATCTGTAAGAACATTATTGTTTATGAAATCAATTACCTGCACTGCATTGTCAGAAAGAGTCTTAACAGCTGCTGTAACCTTTCCAGAAATCTCCTGGATATTTCCTGCAGTATCCCTTGAATTAGAAGCTAGCTTACTAATTTCATCAGCAACAACAGCGAAGCCTTTACCTGCCTCACCGGCACGTGCAGCCTCAATCGATGCATTAAGAGCAAGAAGGTTAGTCTGGCTAGCGATATCCAAAATTTCATTTGTCAAATCGCCAATCTTATCAACCTGCTCTGATTCCTGAACTGAAACCTCAAGAACTTTTGAAAGCTCTTCCATCTTGGCACCAGTGCTTTCCTTCTTGCTGTTAGCTTCACGTTTGATAGTATCAGCCTCTTCCTTGATGTCATTAGCCATCTCAGCACCTGCCTTAGCCTCTGTATCAATAGCTTCCGCAGCCTCTCTAACCACCGAAAGTCTCTCATTTAAATCGTCAGATGTTGTTGCAACATTTTCCATAGATGCTGCAAGCTCTTCCATTGCTGCAGAAGTATTGGTAACATTATCACTTGCACTTTGAATCTTAACTATCATTCTGTCAGATGCAGCTGTAAGCACACCTGCACCATCCTTAACATCCTTGATAACACCCTGTAATGTACTCAAGAATTTATTGATACCACCAGAAATAAGTCCTAGCTCTGAGTTAGTCTTGGTATTTAATCTGGCAGTCAAATCACCCTTACCATCATCAATATTTTTAATGATACTCTGAATCTCATTGGACATGTTGCGGATAGTCTTGTTAACTCTCACATAAGTAAGAACAAAGCTTGCTACAATAAGAATCATAACAATTGCCATCAAAATGTAGCCCTTAGACATCTGCTCACTAATAAATACATCCAGATATGCGCCGAAGCCATCGTTTAACTGAACAATACCATCTTCTATAGAAGCAAGTGCCGCATATACGTTATCAAGACTTGTACCGTAGTCCTGAGAAACATATGAAATAGCACCTGGTAAATCTCCTGCAACTATGCAGTTTTCAAGATTGGTTGCAGTTGTGGTAAATGCTTCTACAGTTGCTCTTAAGTTTTGTACACGCTCCTGTCCATCAGGTAAATTCTGAGGGATAAGACAATCATCCATGTACACAAGCTTATCCATTGCTTCAGCTATATAACCTTCCATATCTGCAAAATCAGCCTTAGTGAATGTTGTACCTGCCTCAAACTGGCCAAGATTCTTGTTGATTTCTGCAGAAATATGGATAATATCCTGCTTTAATACAGCTGCCTCATTTGCCAGCTGTAGCTGATTAGTGTTGGCAACCATAGCCTGCGCCTTTACACTGTTGATTCCAGCTGTTGCCATAATCGAAAATACGATAAAAGCAACCATAATCGCAATATTTACGATAATGTTTTGGAATGTGATAGTCTGGAAGAAACTTCCTGATGTGGCTGAATCAAGCCTAGAAATTGTTGTTGTGTCTTCTTTCTTCATTTTCTCGTTGTTTTTTCTCTTGCTACTCATAATAGCCCCCTATAATTATTTATAATGTACTTTGCTTCGTCTAATATTTGTCGCAAGTTAAAGAACAAAATCTTTAATGCTATAAATTTCTCAACCCCTCATTTAGCCTAGTGCTCACTAGGATTATATAATGTTTAATGCCATAAAGGGCAAAAAACACACAATATTCATTAATTTTTAAATAATGTCACATTTTCTATAAAGGCGAAATAAAATCCCCTGAGCCAACCTGAATAATCAGACTGACTAGGGGATAAAAAGTTCTTATAATTTACGCGAAAGGATATCGGTTAATTAGAACTTACCAGCTGTAGCAGCTTCCTCAACTGAAACTGCAACTGCAACTGTAGCACCAACCATAGGGTTGTTACCCATACCGATAAGACCCATCATCTCAACGTGTGCAGGAACTGAAGATGAACCAGCGAACTGAGCATCTGAATGCATACGTCCAAGAGTATCTGTCATACCATATGAAGCAGGACCTGCTGCCATGTTATCTGGGTGAAGTGTACGTCCTGTACCACCACCTGATGCAACTGAGAAGTACTTCTTGCCCTGGTCTACGCACTCCTTCTTGTATGTACCAGCTACTGGATGCTGGAAACGAGTTGGGTTTGTAGAGTTACCAGTGATAGAAACACCAACGTTCTCGTGGTGCATGATAGCAACACCTTCCTGAACATCGTCAGCGCCGTAGCACTTAACTGTTGCACGAAGACCATTTGAGTATGCCTTCTCAGAAACGATGTTAAGCTTTGCTTCCTTATAATCGTACTTTGTCTCAACAAATGTGAAACCGTTGATACGTGAAATAATCTGTGCAGCGTCCTTACCAAGACCGTTAAGGATAACGCGAAGTGGCTTCTGGCGAACCTTGTTAGCCTTCTCAGCGATACCGATAGCACCCTCAGCTGCAGCGAATGACTCGTGACCTGCGAGGAAGCAGAAGCACTCTGTCTCCTCCTCAAGGAGCATCTTACCAAGGTTACCATGTCCAAGACCTACCTTACGGTGATCAGCAACAGAACCTGGAATACAGAAAGCCTGAAGTCCCTCTCCGATTGCAGCAGCTGCATCAGCAGCCTTGCGGCAACCCTTCTTAATTGCGATTGCAGCGCCTACAGTGTAAGCCCAGCAAGCATTCTCAAAGCAGATAGGCTGAATCTTCTTTACCTGCTCGTATACATCAAGACCTGCGTCCTTAGTAATCTTCTCAGCTTCTTCAATAGAGCTGATACCATACTGATTAAGAACAGCATTGATCTGATCAATTCTTCTCTCATATGATTCAAATAAAGACATTATTGTTTCTCCTTTCTATATTTATTCCTGACGTGGATCGATAATCTTAACAGCATCGTCAACACGACCGTACTGGCCCTTTGCCTTCTCCCATGCTGTGTTAGGATCATCACCCTTCTTGATGAAGTCTGTCATCTTTCCAAGAGAAACAAACTGGTAACCGATAACTTCGTTATCAGCGTCAAGAGCGATACCTGTTACATAGCCTTCAGCCATCTCAAGGTAACGAACGCCCTTTTCCTTTGTTGCGTACATTGTACCAACCTGTGAACGAAGACCCTTTCCAAGATCCTCAAGACCAGCACCAACTGCAAGTCCGTCATCAGAGAATGCAGACTGTGTACGTCCGTAAACGATCTGAAGGAAAAGCTCTCTCATAGCTGTGTTGATAGCATCGCAAACAAGGTCTGTATTAAGAGCCTCAAGGATAGTCTTACCCTGGAGAATCTCTGCAGCCATAGCTGCTGAATGTGTCATACCTGAGCAACCAATTGTCTCAACAAGTGCTTCCTCAATAACACCATTCTTAACATTTAAAGATAATTTGCAGGCACCCTGCTGTGGAGCACACCAGCCAACACCGTGTGT
>JAILGH010000037.1 GCA_024697025.1 Pseudobutyrivibrio sp. | reverse complement strand
AGATAGCTCTTCTGTAGGTGCTTCTTCAGATGCGGTAGCTGCAAGAACATCATCCACTGTAAGCAAACCATCCTCTTCTGGAATCTCTAAATCTGCATCCTCCTCTAGAGTTGGCGAAGAAATTACTGGAGTCTCAACTGCTGCAGGTGTCTCCACTGTTGGAGCTTCTACAGTTGGTGCTTCTGAAACTGCTGGTTCTTCTGTAACTGGTTCTACAGTCTCTTCCACTACTGGCTCTGCTACATTTGCAGTATCCTCCACTACAGGAGTTTTTACAGCTGGCTCCTCTGTAACTGTGCTCTCTTCTGCTGATGATTCCACAACAGGAGCTTCCACAGTTGGCTCTTCTGCAACTGCTGGTTCCTCGACTACTGGTGTAGGCTCCTCTACTTCAGGCTCTACAACAGGAGTTTCTACTGCAGGCTCCTCTTCAACTACTGGTTCAACTACAGGAGCTTCAGCCACTGGCTCCTCCACTACTGGTTCTGGTTGCGCTGGTACAACTGGCGCAACTTTCGGAACTGGGGTTCCGCATTTTGGACAAAAGTTTATATTGTCCGGTAGTTTAAATCCACATTTAGAACAAAACATATTATTCCTCCCTATCTAAGATATTTTATTCCTTCCAACTCAGGTTAAAATGCAACTATCTGCTGCATTTCAACCACTGGATTAAGCATCAAACTTAATCATGCTTAAATAATATATGATTTCAATTATAAATTCTTCAGCATTTCCTGAACTTCTCGAATTTCCTCATCAGTCGCATTCTCATGACCTTCTGTCATACGATACAATTCTGCAAAATCGTCAAAAGGCATATCTGCGGCCGCCTTCAAAACTCTTTTAGTTGATTCGAGGTCGTCTGGATTATCTTCACCATATTCATCTAATGGCTCAGCGCCGTCCCATCCATCACTTCCACCATGAATATTGTGAAGCGCGTTTGCAATCTCCATATCATCACCTGTTGCAAGTGCGTCGCTTAAATACTTGTATTTTTTGTAATATATCTCGGGTACCCCCGCCTTTTCAAGGTTGCCCAAGACTGATGTAAGATTAAGAGATTTAATAGCATTATATGCTTCTTCATCAGAAAGATTATTCGGATCTATCACATTTGTAGGAACTGACATATCCTCAATCTTTTCAAACGAATATGCAATATTAAGCGTAAGCAATGATGCGTCACCCGACTTGACATCTAAATCCATTTTCGCATTATTGGACTTTGTATCAAAAGTAATCACATAATCTGCCAAAGTAAATGCTTCCATTGGCGAACCTTTAAAACTATCCGTAGCAAAACTATCAAGCTTAATTTTAACTTTACCCTTGCTCTTCTCATAAGGTGTTAACTCAAAATCTTCAACAGCAAGTGTACAAACATCTTTGTCGTTTACAGAAACTTTGTACTGACCACTAAATTTATCACTCTTATCTTCGCCTTGACCTTCCATTACGAAGGAATTTTTGCCATCTTTCTTACCATTGATTAAAAGTCCTGAATTATTACCATCTTCAGTAATGAGATATTCAAAACTATAATCTTTGGTTGATAGATTTTTTATATCTAGATGCATACCCTTAGTTTCCATTGAATTGTCGATATACACATAAAGTGTTCCCATATCTTCATTCTTCTCTGGATTCTTTTTGACTGCGTCAAGCTCGGTTTTAAGCTTGGTCTTAGTTTCGCCCAAATTCTTAATCATATCAGCCCAAAAATCATCAAAGCTATCATACATAAAGCTGTACGCACCATATTCAAACTGATCTTTTAAAGCATTTTCAAAGACATTCTTTGTGTCTTTATCTTTCTCTATCACATCGATTATGTCGAGAGTGACCTGATCTACAGTCTTTGTATCAAGCGCAATCTCGAGTTGATAATATTTTGCTGAAACATCCCCAGCTTTGACCTCTTTTTTAGACTTTTTAACATCAGCATCTTTTAAATCTTGTACAAGAACATCAGAATACTTAGTGACAATTTTCTCCATCACTTCTGGAGTAGGATACTTGTCAGCTAATTGCGAGTATGTATTTGAATACTTTTCCAAACTTTTGGAAAGCAGCTGCCCTTGTATACCTGTATCTGTGACTATAGCTTTGTCACCAAAGATATCCGGACATGAAACATATGCCTTCTCAGAATTGGAATCAAGCACTACATCTGCTGAGGTGATTGAAGTGTCATTAATACTGCCGGCAATTTTCACTCCAAATTGCTCTTTTTGGACATCTGTATCTACATTAATTTGTGCACTATCGAACCATGATAAATCTACACCTGTAGAAGCAAGCACTTGCTTAGTCTGCTCGCCAATAGAAACCTTCATAGAAATCTTGCCATCACCATTGACATCTTTGCTAGTTTTCTGAATGACTTCGTATCCCTGCTTGTATTGATCTAAAAACTCGCCCTTGCCTTTGTTGACTGCCTTGCCAAGCATCATCTTTGCTGGCATTAAGGTGCCGTTGAAAAATAGTACGGCAACTATAGCAATAATAGCAATGAGCCCCGCAATGATTCCGATGATAAGACCCTTGCGAGATTTCTTAACAGGTTGTTCTTCTGAAATAATATTGTTGTCTTCAAAT
>JAILGH010000036.1 GCA_024697025.1 Pseudobutyrivibrio sp. | reverse complement strand
AGATAGCTCTTCTGTAGGTGCTTCTTCAGATGCGGTAGCTGCAAGAACATCATCCACTGTAAGCAAACCATCCTCTTCTGGAATCTCTAAATCTGCATCCTCCTCTAGAGTTGGCGAAGAAATTACTGGAGTCTCAACTGCAGGTGTCTCCACTGCTGGAGTTTCTACAGTTGGTGCTTCTGCAACTGCAGGTTCTTCTGTAACTGGTTCTACAGTCTCTTCCACTACTGGCTCTGCTACATTTGCAGTATCCTCCACTACAGGAGTTTTTACAGTTGGCTCCTCTGTAACTGTGCTCTCTTCTGCTAATGATTCTACAACAGGAGCTTCCACAGTTGGCTCTTCTGAAACTACAGGTTCTTCGACTACAGGTGTAGGCTCTGCCACTACTGGCTCAGCTGCTGGAGCTTCTACTGCTGGCTCTTCCACTACTGGCGCCTCTTGAACTGCAGGTTCTGGTTGCGCTGGCACAACCGGCGCAACCTTCGGAACTGGGGTTCCGCATTTAGGACAAAAATTAATATTGTCCGGAAGTTTAAATCCACATTTAGAACAAAACATATTATTCCTCCCTATACTCCACATAGTTTGCTATCGAGAAATTATGTAGTGCTTCGGCGATAGCTGTATCATCACCTGAAGCGATAGCATCACTTAGAATCTTAAATTTTTGATAATATTGTTCTGGAACACCAGCCTTTTCTAGGTTACCAACAACTGGTGCAAGATTGAGTGATTTAATCAAGTTGTATACTTCTTCGTCAGATTGACTATTCATATCTGCTACATTTGTAGGAACAGACATATCATCTATGTTCTCAAGTGAGTATGCAAGATTGAGTGAGAACAATGATGCATCACCTGACATAACATCTATATCCATTTTGGTGCTGTTAGCTTGTGTGTCAAAAGTAAATACATATTCAGCCAAAGCAAATACTTCTAATGCAGATCCCTTTGCTGACTCTACTGCATAGCTACCAAGCTTAACCTTTACCTTGCCTTTGCTCTTCTTGTATGGTTCTAGCTCAAAATCTTCAACATTAATGGTACAAACATCATCGCCGTCTGAAGAAACCTTATATTCGCCATTAAACTTGTCGTTCTTTTTTTCGCCCTGACCTTCCATTAAGAAGAAATCTTTTTTATCCTTTTGTGCATTGACTTTAAGACCTGCCTTGTTTCCATCTTCGGTTCTAAGGAATCCAAAGCTGTAATCCTCATCACTATTTTCGTCTTTGAAGTCTAGGCGCATGCCGTCTGTTTTGAATGAATTATCAACATACGCAAATAACGAACCTACTTGTTTGTTGTTCTTTGGATCCTTTTTGATATCTTCAAGCTTGTCGTTAAGCTTTGTCTTTTCTTCATCTAGGCCTTTTATAATATCTGCCCAAAATTCATCAAAGTTGCTATATTCAGTACCGTATTGACCAGACTCGATTTGATCCTTTACCATCTTTTCGCAAGCAGCCTTGATGTCTTCATCCTTCTCAAACACTTCGATCATATCAAGTGAAACCTGGCTGACTGTCTTTGTATCAAGAGCAATCTCAAGCTGATAATACTTTGAAGAAACTTCGCCAGCTTTGACGTCCACCTTGGACTTTTTAACATCTGCATCCTTCAAATCATTAACAAGTACGTCGGAATACTTGGTAACAATCTTATCCATCATCTCTGGAGTAGGATACTTGTCCGCCAAATTGGCGTAAGTATTTGAATATTCTTCAAGTCCTTTTGCAAATTGTTCGCCCTGATATCCCATATCTTTACTTAAAGCTTTATCGCCTAAAACATCTGGGCATGAAAAATAACTCTTTTCTGATTTGGAATCTAAAACTACATCCGCCGAAGTGATTTGAGTGTCGTTCACACTGCCGTTAATTTTTAATCCGAGCTGCTCCTTTTGAACATCAGCATCCATATCAAGCTGAACACTGTTGAACCATGATGTGTCAATTCCGAAAGAACTAATTATCTGCTTGGTTTTATCTCCAAGAGATAGCTTCATAGAGAATTTGGCGTCTCCATTAACGTCTTTGCATGATTCTTGAATTACATCGTAGCCTTGCTTGTACTGTTCAAGGAACTCGCCCTTGCCTTTGTTGACTGCCTTGCCAAGCATCATCTTGGCTGGCATTAAGGTGCCGTTGAAAAATAGTACGGCAACTATAGCAATAATAGCAATGAGCCCCGCAATGATTCCGATGATAAGACCCTTGCGAGATTTCTTAACAGGTTGTTCTTCTGAAATAATATTGTTGTCTTCAAAT